>JAITVM010000037.1 GCA_031285815.1 Clostridiales bacterium
GATGTATCGGCTGCGGCAAATGTGAAAAAGCCTGCCCGGTATTGGCTATTTCTATGGATACCAACGGGGCGTTAAAAGCTGCCGCCAAAATAGATGAAGAAATATGCCTAGGCTGCGGTGTTTGCGCACGCAATTGCCCTGTTAAGGCAATAGAATTAGACCGGCGTGAAACCCAAATCATTACCCCAGTAAACAGCACACATAGGTTCATACTCCAAGCTATCGAAAAGGGGGCTTTACAAAACCTCATATTTGATAACCAGTCGTTTGCTAACCACCGCGCAATGGCCGCAGTTTTTGGGGCAATTTTGAAATTGCCGCCAATAAAACAAGCATTGGCCAGCAAACAATTTAAATCTATCTATTTAGATAGGCTACTGTCCAAAAATTCTAAAACCAAATAAATTTTTAAAAATTTTTTAATCTGGTAGCCCTATTTTTTAAGGTTATGTCAGGAAGGTGGCAATATGAGGCGTTGCATTGTAATAGCCCGGGGTAGTGTCAAAAAATAATCCAAATATGAAAGAGGTTTTGTTTTATGCCTATTCCGGCTGAAAAAATATACCCTAGGGCTGGCGACACACAAACTATTTACCTTAAGCCGGCTATAACAAAAGCTAACATAGTAGTTGGGGCTTACACAATCTATAACGACTTTGTAAATGACCCCTTAGGTTTTGAAAACAATAATGTACTTTACCATTACCCAATTAATAATGACAAATTACTAATCGGGAAGTTTTGTTCAATTGCTTGTGGTGCAAAATTTATTTTCACCAGCGCCAACCATACGTTAAAATCTTTATCAAATTATACTTTCCCGTTGTTCTATGACGATTGGGGCTTGCCGGTATCAGAAATCACATCGGCTTGGGATAATAAAGGCGATATTATAATAGGGAATGATGTTTGGGTTGGATATGAGGCAATTATTATGCAGGGCGTAAAAATCGGCGATGGCGCTATCATTGGTACACGCGCTGTTGTTACAAAAGATGTTAAGCCATATGAAATCGTTGGCGGTACCCCAGCAAAACCCATACGCAAACGTTTTAGTGAAGGCACTATTAATAAACTATTGGAGCTTAAATGGTGGGATTTGCCTTATCATAAAATAAAAGGGCTATTGCCATTTATAAGGGCCGGGGAAATTGATGCCCTAATGGGGCATTTAAATCAACAATAGCCCGCCTGGTATATAATTTTATATTTTTACTATATATAGCAAATCTGTTTGGCTTGGCAATTTCACGGCACTGAAAATGCGCCAGTGCGTCCGCGTTTTCAGCTTGTAAAACACCAAGCCAAGCTGGATTTTCTATAATATAAGCCTTGGCTTAGGAAACGGCATCTCACTCACCGCTTACCTTTTTTCATACCAACCCCCCGTTTTAGTTATAAAAATTATCAGAATCAAAATCGCTTACATATCTTACTGGCTTACCTTTTGATTTGGCATATTCTATTTCTTTTCGTGTTGATTCCCCGAAGTATTTATCTACGTCAACCACTAATATCTCGTCGGCCATATCGATCCTTTGAAAATGCATTAAACCATACTGCTCTTTTTTCGATAATTCCACTTTATGACGTTGGCCATCTGCTGAAAAACATGGAAGAAGCGTTATTATTCCATCTTCTGATAATATCTCTTGCAATTTTAGCATTTCTTGGATGAAATTCATACTACCGCATAATGCTACTACCATAAATTTTTCATTTTCGTTAGCCATAATGTAGCCCCCCCTTTTTTATTTTTAAAATGGTAAAACCTGATTTGAAATATCATAGCCTTTATCACGCTTATACTCAAGAGCTATAGCCTTATTTGTTACGTAAAATTTACGATAGCAAGGCCGCCGAAACAGGCCTCGTATTTAACATTATTAAAAAAGCCTGCCATCTGTGAAATAAGATAGCAAGCTTTTTGTTATTACTTTTTTAGTTATTTTTTTAAACGCCCGTAAACATTTTAAAACAAAACAAAATCTAACATATAGAAAAATTCGCCAAAGGTCAGTTCAGCTTTTGGGTCAATTGCTTCTTCCAGCAAACCGGATTTATAGGCTTTTTGGATATTAACTTTGTACCCTTCTGATGATTTAGCCGCAACATCCAAACCGGAATTCTGGTAATCCTTTATTGCAGCCCCAGTTTTTAATTCATATGCGCGGACAAGGGCACTTGCGGCAGCTTCATTAACCGGTTTACCGCTACCCATAAACATATTCGACTTAATCAGCGCATTTTTAGCCTGTTCAGGCAATTCTGCATTCATTGCTACAGATTTCTGCCCCATAACTATTGCGTATAGGATATTGTTAAACTGGTTAGGCATTACCGGCTTATCATATTCAAAGTTCTGCATGTCTGTAATATTTATTTTTGAAGCCACGCTATACAAATATTCATCATATGGGTTATTAGAAACCGGCAATGGCACAGTCCTCGCTATAAGCGCATATGACCCAAGCCTTTTGCTGGAAACAGATACAGAGCCTTCAGCGCTATCATATTCAGATTGCATTAATTGCCAGCCGCCTGAGTTCCCGTCATGCCTATATGCCAATATATTATTATCTATAGTGTCATACCTATGCAAAAGCTTCATCTGTACCTTCAAATCTTTAGATAAATCTGTTAACGCAACTACTTTATCCGGCAGCCTAATTTGCGCGGTAACTTCTTGAGGGGTAGACGCGAAGCTTTCTAAATAACCGCCATTAGCAACGCTTAATGCCGGGAGCCCCTCTGGGTTTTCCTTAATTGTTATTTCAAGGTGGCTTCCATAGCCAAACCCATTTAAAGCATTTGTGCTAAATGAATTATGCGGTATTGTCACCTTCATGCCTTCGGATTTAACAACAAGGTTAATTTTCCGCTCCTCCAGTGCCCTAAAAACGCTATACGGTATTTTTATTACCCGGTTGTCAATAATTTTATCATTATAATTTTCCATATCCAAAACAAAATCATAAATATTATTATTAACAAATTTTGAAATCAGACGCTGGTCTACAAAATAATCTTTGTTGCCGTCTGCATCTGTTCCATCGCTACGGACACGCATCGTATAAGTTTTTGTCCGCTCATCAAAAATACGTTCTATATCATCTTCGGCAAGCGGGTAGAAGTCTGGGTTTTTATCGCCGTCATATTCATCGGTTGTTAATTCAGTAAACAATTTCACCGCAACAGCCCAATCCGAATCCTTTGATTTCACATTGCTACCCGTAGCGCTTATTTCATGGTTTGGCACTGTTATCTCCACCGCATCCAAAAAATCCGGGTTATCGGCAAATTGGGCTATATAAGAATAATATCTATTTATCCCTTTCCCTTCTTCGCCTTTTGTTATAGTCAGCCTAGTTTTAACCCTAACAAAATAATCATTGTTTGCAATCAGGTTATTAAATTTGGCTAAATAAGCATTAGTTATGGAAGGCACATCAAGCCATTGTGCCAAACCAGCTGTATCAGGGGGCGCGCCTTCACCTCCATCCAAAGTGTCTTTAATATCCCTAAGCCACTCGATAATAATATAATCCTTTGCGGATGGCGAAAAATCAGCCCCATTTGCTTTGTTATATGCATTTACAGAATTATTGGACGCCAGGCCAAGCCCCCGTGGCGGGCCCGGTGCTTCAATATCCTTTGTTGTTATATACGCCGGGTTTGAAAACTCTGAATAAACCGCCCCATTGCCGCTTCCCGAAAAAGACCTTAGCCAAGCCAAATGCTCTGTGTCCGGGAATAACTCTTCTATAGTATAATAAAAATATTTCTTCCCGTTTTCATTTTTTATTACCCCAGCATCTTTTATATCCGCCCATGGGTACTTAATGCCACCCTCCGGGTAATTTCCGGCATCCTCGCTGACATATAAATCATAGCCCAGCTCGTCTGAATAAACCCACCTTACCGTTATAGACGTATCTGTAGACGAAACCGGCTCGATACTTGGGACAGTTGGCTTTATTTCAATCCCGGGCCGTGCGCTCAGCGTAGTTCCGATAACAAAATTCGGCAGATACGCCGTCTTTTTATTATCCCCATCCATAAAATACGGCCTAAAAAAAATAACATATGTTGTATTCTCTTCCAAACCCGTAACATTATAAAAAGGGTACTGGCCACTTGCATCAGGTATAATTGTGGACCACTTTGCATCGTCGCCGGTTATTGAATTTAAATATTCATCGTAGCCTATTTCAGCCATTTCCTCGTATTTAACTACCGATATTTCATAGCTGGCGCCACCTAAATCCTGTTCCCTAAATGGGAGCTCGTTAACATTGGCAACGCCTAATGAAACCATGCTATCTTTAATTTTATTGACAGCCTGGTCAAAGCTTGTTGAATAAATGTCAGAGCTTAGGTCAATAACCCTTTCCTCCGGCATAGTATTTTTAATATCATCGCCAAATATTAAATTGCCGTCAGAATCTACGGCCACCCTGGAATACCAAGAGTTCGTTTCTTTGTCATAAACCTCTGCCCATCTGGTTTTCCATTCTATTGCAATCGAGTTTTGGGTAATTACATCAATACCATTTTCATCTTTTTTAATCCTGAGCGGCGGCTTAGAGATCATAATCGGCTGCTTATTAATATCGCTGATTGGCGGGGTATAATAAGTCCCGATAGCAGTATTAGAAACTTCACCTGTGTCCCTGGTGCCAATAATGCGTATATAATAAACCTTATTTTCTTCTATTGGTATGATTTCATATCCGCCGTTTGGCAACCGCTTAGCATAGCTTGCATACTCTTTATGGTATGCAGCTTTTTTAACGCCATCTGCACCGGTAAACCCTTCAACTTCTAATTCCAGCGCATGGGTTGAATCTATTTTAAATGAATTTATTGCGTAATCATCAAAATTATTAATATCGTCGGTTATCCATATATCATATTTTATATTTCTGTCAAGGTATTTATTAAACCCTGTTAATAAAGAATTTTTCTCATCTGAGTCATAAGGGTTCCGCAAAAAAGCCTCCCATAAAATATCCAGGTAAAGGGGCTTCTCCTTATTATCAGTAACCTGCAAAACATGTGGGGTGTACGGCTCAAAACTTGTTACGGATGGGTCATACATAACTACTTCTGATTCCATTTCCATTTCCTTGCCGGTAACTGGGTCCCTATAAAAAATAATATATTTATAATAGGTTTTGGATTCTGGCCTCTCCTCAATCCAATTATTTACGTCACGGACAGATTCCGTATAGATTGTGCCAATTATCCTGCTATTATTAAAATCAGGGTTATCGCTGCTAATTATACGGATTTCTAAAATATCGCCCAAATCTGTCTTCTTAGAATCCCAGTACAAATTAATGTAGTCAAGCCCCTCTTCTTTTAGATATAAGGCTGGTTTTATGTATGCCTCATTTACCCTATATTCTTTTGATGGCGGCCTATAAGCTATGCTATATGCCCCGCCGCCTACGTTAATATTGTTTATTCCCGCTATCCTTAAATCAACGCCTTTGACAACAGGTTCAACTTTTACCGAATAATACTTCCCAACCTTTAAGTTAGTATCATTTATGACATATTGCAATTTTCCGTCACTGGAACGAACTAAATTTGGGTCTGACATACTCACATAATTATAGTAAGTATTAGGGACAGTCGTTAACTCCGGGCCGCCTTGATAGTAATAAAGCCGGTACCCGTCAAATATTTCCATGCCGTTATAAGTCGGGTTGTCCCAAGTTACATACAGTTCACTGCCGACCCCTTTTGCCTGGACAGAAATGTCTGTCAAGTACAGAGCCTCTACTTCCCCATTTATAGAATAATCCATTGGCGCACGGCGGGATTCTGTTTCCGACCCCCTAATATAACTGTGCAGATGGTTAGGTGCCACCCTAAAAGCATATATACTGCCTGGCAGGAGCTGGACATTGGACAAGTTTTTCACCAAGTTCTGCTCCTTGCTTTTTAATGTGGTATACACGCCATTATAGTTTTCATACTTTGTAGCATTGCGGTATAGTATCTCATAATCTTCAAACTTATGGATAGCCGACCTATCACCGGGCACAGCGCTAGAGTCCGAAACATTAGAATCGGTCGGCCTTTCCCAGTTAAGCATAATATTATACCCGGTTTGCTGTGTGATAGTGTAGTCTGAAATTTGAAGCTTTGAAACCGGTGACTGCCTGTTAGCTAACAAGAGCTCTGTTGGTAAGGCTGACAGTATAAAATAAAAAAGTAAAATATAAGAAATTATTTTTTTCAATCCTATTCCTCCATGTGTAGAAATAACTCGCTAGCCAAGCTAGGGCAACAAAACCCGCAGAGTGGAAAATTGCTGGCGCAGCTGCAATTCCCCACCCCACAAGCAGATGTCGTTCCTAGCCCTTTAAGCTATTAACCTTTTGCTACATTTCTAAAGCTAATAAGGTTTTAAGGAGCCCGCCTATAGTTAAACTTTCATCCGGGTTAAAACTTTTATCCGTATAGATTTTTGTTTCCCAAGCCACCATTACCGCAAGTTTATTTTGCGAATCGATGCCCGGAATTTTATTTATCGAGTTAAAATCAGTAACCCTTACTGATTCAAGCTTTGTATTAGTTTTTATTTCATAGGCCTTCATAATCAAATATAAACTGTCTTGGATATTTATCGCGGTATATAGGTTCCGGTTAGCAACAGTTATGCCTTTAGATTGCAAATGCCTAATGCAATCGTCCCCGCGCCGTGCCCCTGTCATCCTGGCAATAGAACCTGAAACCATATATTTATTGGCATATGAATCTACAGAAAATCCATCTTTGCCGAAATAATCCAATAATTCGTATTTAACAATTAAAGCTTTAACCTTATCCTGGTTTTCCATGCTGTCCAGGCCTATTATATATAATTCATACCCAGTAAAGGCATATTCCCCTGTTTGCCTTGTATAAATCCCTTTACTGCCGTTATAGCCATATACATCTATTGTCTGCCAAACACTTTCGGCTTTTCTGTACCCTTTAATGCCTGAATAATTGCCAGTGTTTTTCTGGACAATAATTATATCTGAACTTAAATTTACAATCCTGAATTTTTCGTCTGTGGCATCTAAAACCACATCTGACACTTCTTTATAAAATTCACTTTTGGCATCGCTTATAAAGCTGTTTACCATTTGGTGCATCTCTTCCGGGTACGCACCTTGGCTTACATAACCCTCTAATTTGTTTGAAAAGGATTTCTTTTCAGTTTCTTCCTTTAACAGCCCGGCTAAGTTTTCATAGATTTCTTTATCAATAGTTTTTGTAAGTTCTTTTAAGCCAATAACTTCTACGCTGACTATAGCTACCTTGCCTATGGTAGGGTTGCCTTCTATAACCTCGGCCCTTGGTTTAAAGCTTACCGACAATTTTACATAAAGGTCCTGAAACTCACCGTTTTCTACTTGTTTCAAAATACTACTAAAGCCTTCCGCCCCTTCTAAAAATCCGGCTGTAATGACAACCTCTGTATCATTATCCGCTACACGCAGCCCTTTTTTAGATTCTTCAAGTAATTTTATTGCACTTAGGGGCAAATAATATATTTTGTCTGTAGCCGCACCCGAAGGCAATTGTACAACCGAATCAGGAAATGGCGCTATAAACCCATCAAACATATCCTGCCTGAATATTAATTCTAGGAGCGAATCATTATCCGCCGCTGTCCAATATGGGGCTTTAAGTTCTTTTTCTAATTCTTTCTGTGTATAATCTACCCAGTCGTCTTTTTCTTTTTCATCTTCATAATCTTCCTGGTCAATATTAGTCCTTGTGATTGCATTGTTAGAGTAAACCGAGGCATCACCTTTTTTGTCGACCATCCGTACTTTTATAATATAATTCTTGCCGTGGGTAAGGCCTGATATTTTATAAATAAAGTGGATATAGCCTTCCTCTGTGGATTTACTAGAGTTAGCCGAAAGTGCCCTGCTATCCATCCTAATAGGTTCGCCGAATTCCCCGTCGTCTTCTTTTAGCGAGTATTCCAAGAAGAAATCTACCCCAAGTTTTGCAATGTCTTGAATAGGGGCATCAAATTCAATCAGAAATTCTGATTTTGGGTTATAGCTAACCCCGCTATCAGATATTACTAAATTTATCGGCGGCTCTACTGGGTTTGTAGTCACGCTAATATTATTCCATGACGAATACACACGCTCCCCATCTATAACCCTAACAGCCCTTACATAATAAAAATATAAATTATTAGGGTAGAGGGACATATCTGTCAGGAAAACCTGGTTTACAGATTCTTCATAGAGGTATTCACTACCTGGGGCCAATGAAAAACTTCCGCCCGAGTACTGATACAATTTGCCCCCGTCTGTCTGGAAGCCTAGTTTTTCTGTATCCGGCAGCATGCCCCAAAATTTTTCAAACTCTGCACGGTTCTCTAAATATATGTTATCTAAAAGGGTATCCTTAAGCCTTATTATTTCATATTCAATAATATCTTCCGTACCATCCGATTGGGATGATATAATTTTGTCCCAAAATATTGTAGCCCTATCCTGCAAAACATCTTTTTTTTGCAGGATTGGTGCCGGTGGCACTTTTTCTGTTTCTACAACCTCTTCCTCATCCCCAATAGTCAATGCGGAAACTATATTTGATACTATTGAGTTTTTACTGGATACTACCCCACCGGAATTATGCTTCAGCTCTAAATCTGAAGTAACATAATATTTTTGGTTTTTATCGAGCCCGTCAATTTTTATTGGTATTGTACCCGTATATGAGCCGTTTAAGATATCATCAATATCCGCTTTGCTGAGGGAAACCTTGCCAAGCCTGGCTACTAAGTTGCCCCTTAAAATATCGATTGGCTCATCAAACCCCGGTGCATCCAATGGTGTTTCACCATTAATTCCAGAAAAATATACCAGGCTAACTTCTTCCCCATCCGAATCTACTACTATATTTTCTTGATAAACAACACTATTAGAGTTGCTTACCCTGTCTTGATAAGAAAAATTGGAAAACTGGTTCCTTAAAAAAGATTCGTTTTGAGAAATGTATAAATTAACATTGACCTCAATATCATCAGCATCTATAGGCTGCCTAAAATTTTTTTCGATATATTCTTTTAAGGCCGCCGCTGGTATATCATAGCTTAATTTAAAAGATACCTCATCCTTTTCGTCCCCACTTGATACTGACTTAGTCGTTACACCATAAGCCGTTAAATCTTGCGGCGGCAAAACCTCAATTTTGGTAATATCATTAAGCGTAACACTTTCGTATAATGACGGGCCTACAACAATACTGTTACCATTAACATTTATGGGGCGGATATTCATGAAATAAATATTGGGGTATTTAAAATCATCCGCCGAACCTAAAGAAGAATTTTTATAATATGCCTCTTTAGATAATTTAACATCCGCAGAATAGTATGTCCTATCACTTTCTACATCGTAACGCGTCCCCAGCCTTACTTCTTCAGTATTTAGCACACCATCCCCCGAATATTTAACCATAACATCCGCCCCAACCCTGTATATATCTAAGGTTATATCTGTAACGTTGGACTCGTCCTCTGCTTTCGAGGGGATGCTTGTTGTTTTATCCAGCCGGTAAGTAATTTGAACAGAGCCACCGTTTAAGTCTAACATCTTATTAATAAGCGAAACATCGCCTATATCCCATAAGGCGTTAAATAAGAAATCAGATTTCTGGTTGCCTTCTACATTTGGGTCCGGCAAAAGGTAATAATCATCTTTAATTTCAAACCTATTAACTATGCCTACCGTTATTTTGCTTAAATCCGGGGTAAACAGCATAACTTGGGAATAAATTTCAGTATCATAGCTAGTGTGGTCGAAGGGCTTTAAAGGGTCAAAAAATATTTGGTACCTCGTTGTGCTTGTGGTATCCAATGTAATATTGTCAAGCGGGAATAAGATAGGCCCCTTGCCATCGCTATATTGTGAAACGGAGTAATTTAAATTCGGGCCGGATTTTAATAAATAGTTGCCCTCAAAGCCCCCGTAAGGGAATACTTGCATATAGAACCTGCCATTTAAGTATATTGGCTCAAAATTTAAAAAGGTAAATATTTTTGGTTTATCAATATTTGTAGTAGACTTATTTATATTGCTGCCTTCACTAATAACTTCTATCTTAGACAAGTGGTAAATTGAGCTTGCCGGCAGGCCCGTAAAACGTAGCGCCAAACGCGTGCCATACTTTTCAAGCGTACAGTTGACCGATGTGTCAATGGAAATCTCACCAGCCGCCTGTTTCATAATATCTGATAAATTTATTTCTAGCTTGGGGTTTATTTCATTATCTAATGTCAATTTTAATGGGACTTTAAAATCTAATGCCTGCCCGTTATACAGCTCATAGACATGGGTTATAGGGTTTAAGGTTTTGGGCGGCTCAAAAAGCAGCACAAAACCGGTGTCAACAGCAGGCAAATTATCGCCGTTGTTTATGTTTATGTCGCCTGTATCAAACAGGTATTGCAAATCGCCATCCATATAGAAGCTCTGTTGCGGGGTATTTGGCGCTGCCCCTGTCCTAATTGCCGTAGGTATTGAATGTATAGAATTTTCTGATATCCCGGTCAAAACATTTAACTTGTCCTGGCCCGTTAAAGAATTGACCCCATAATCAAGGTTCAAATTATAAACCATGCCTTGAAGGAAGTTTTCGGATGTAAGAAAAAATTTTCCGCCCCTGTCCCATAA
This sequence comes from Clostridiales bacterium, assembly GCA_031285815.1. Classification (GTDB taxonomy): domain Bacteria; phylum Bacillota; class Clostridia; order Lachnospirales; family JAITVM01; genus JAITVM01. Next base: position 10,707 of record JAITVM010000037.1, read on the forward strand.
AAAGTGTAAAATATTATTATTGTATAAAACCGAAAAGCCTGTGCTTTTTTGAATATTAAACAGTGGGTGGTCTGTTGCTAATGGTATTGAAGAAAGGCCGCTGCCTTGCATAGCTAAAAAATCATCCGGTGCCATGTAATTTTTCACGTCATCTGTTGTGCCCACATTTGAATAAATCCTATAGGTACCCTCTATCGACGACATATATCCCGGGTCTGTATCATGGAGGAAGCTTATATCAACAATAGCATTATTATTATCTGTTTTGTTAAGCTTCAAAACCATCTTAACCTTGTCGGACGCATAGTAAGAAAGTTCGTATTGCGAACTATTTGTTGGCGCGCCATCAATTTGGTTTAAGTCCCAGCTGATTGTTTTAGAGTTGTTTTTATCAAAACTGACAGAATTGTTTAATATCGGTATAACATTATTCTTGCCTTCCGAAAGGTTATATGCGTCTTCAATTTTAAATGAAGCGCCTGCAGCAAATAGTGTTGTTAGGTTAATATTTGGCAAAATAAAAATAGCTGATAAAACAATTGAAATTACCCTTTTTAACATTTTTTCCTCCTTGTATAGCGGGTTGATTCTATAAATACACAAAACCAATTATTAAGGTTATTGGCCTAACATATCCTCAAAACGCTATATCTGCATCCTTTTTTATGTATATACTATTTATCTACTAAAACTTTTTTTATTTGTATTTAAACTTAATTTTTGTAAAGAATAAAAATATATTCAGAAACTTTTTTCTACATGCTTTTTTTCTATATGCCTTTTTTCTACATGCCTCTTTTCTTATAGCCCATTTCTCTAAAACAAATTTTGTTACACAAAAATAACTTTTATTATCAAACGCTTTACGGTATAATAAAATAGGCTGTATATTGAAAAAAGATTGTTTAAAGTATTGAATATTTAATTTTTAAGGAGGATTTATTGAAATGAAGAAATTTATTCCTGCATGCCTAATTTCGATAGCCGCTGCCGGTATCTTGAGTGTTTCAAGTATTTTAGGTGCCGCTGGCGTAACTGTTACTTTAGATGGCGCAACTGTCCAATACCCTGATACCCAGCCGCAAATCGTAAACAACCGCACAATGGTGCCTTTACGTGCTACTGGTGAAGCTTTTGGGCTTGAGTTTGACTGGGATGAAGATGCCCGGGTAGTATCTTTTAACGATGGGGATAAACTAATTACCCATGTTGTAAACCAAAATTATATTTATGTTAACGGCGTGCCTGTAGAATGCGATTACGCTTCTGTAATTGTCGAAAACAGGGTTTTGTTTTCTGTAAGGATGCTGGCTGAAGCCCTCGACAAAGAGGTTGGATGGGATGGCATAAATAGGAAAGTAAGCATTACTTCTAAAACTTCAACACCTACACCGCCACCAGCTTCTAATGTACCAACAACGCCAGTTTCACAAATTACAAAAGTTGAGTCTGACAAAACTAAAGTTGGCGTTGGCGAAACCGTTACATTTACTGTAACTGCCGATAGCAACACTTCTGCCGTTAAGCTTACTTTTTATGGGCAGCAAAAGATACTTGCTATGTCTAGCACGTATACAGAAAGCGGCTCTTACCGCACATTTTCGCTACAATTTAAACCTGAAGAAGCCAACAGCTATGCCAGGGTTGCGGTCTATTCTTCAAACTCAGAAGGCTTTAAGCTTAACCCTGACCAAATAGTTGATTTAGCAGTTACTTCTACAGCCACAACAAAAACAACTACCTCTACCACAAAATCTTCATCTACAGCTTCAGGCTCAAGCGATGCTGAAATAGAAGATTGGTACCTGCCTAACGATGATGAAGACAATATCAAATCCGGCGATACTATTGACATCGTTGTTTACACAAATAAGTACGCTGATTCTGTTTGGATAGAGGATGAAGACGAAGATATTATTGCACGTGCATCTGATTATACAAACAATAATTCTTCTTATGTGTGGAGGTTCACATTTAAGCCTTATGAAAGCGGCGATTATTATGTGTGTGCCGAAGACGAAGACGGCCGTGTCACCTATGAAGATTTTTATTTAACTATTGAAGATGACGACGACGGCGAGTATGACAATAGCGATATCTTAAGCATACAATTAAAAGAAGATGGCCGCTCAAGCAACACAAGCTCATCTTCATTAACTGTTGACAGGTATTCAGATATTGCTGTAGAAATAGAAACAGGCACTAAGGTTGACTATCTATATGTTTATGACGAAGATGATAACGAAGTTTTCTACGGTCATGGTAGTAGCGACTATGACGAAGAAGATGGGAAATATGTCTGGTCATTTGATATATCAGAATATGACTACAGTGATGTAGACGACATGAGGTTTACAGTTGAACTCGAATATGAAGACGACGTAGAAGATACAAAGACATTCCGGATATACTGGGAAGAAGACTAAAAAAATAATGGGCTTGCCACAACGGCAGCCCTATTTTTATTTAATTATTCAAGCAATTGCATAAGCACTTCATAATGTGGGTTTTTTATAAGCTCGCTAACAGCTTCTGAATTAAACGCGAACCTTGCGGTTACTTCATAGAAGTTTTGGCGGTTAACGTCTTCTTTGCGGCCTATCGATGTCAATAGCACAACCTGGACAGGGAACCCATTCCATTCTACGGGTTTTTTTAGCACAGCCACGTATACAAATGTTATTTCTGAGGCAATCCGGCTTGGATGCGGCACAGTGATATAATTGCCATAGTTCATCTGCACATAAGATTCCCTTTCCATTACCAATTCATAAAAATCCGGGTCTACGAGCTCATTCTTTTTAATAATCCCGCATAACTCCTTCAATATGCCTACCTTTGTATCCGAAGAAATATCTGTTATAAACCTCTCTTCAGTATAAAATGTCTCCAAAAAGTTACGGCTGCCCCTTTTCAGCACATCTGCCACAGCCCTCACATCGCTGTTTTCAAGGAATACGCCTACCTCCATAACAGGCAGCGGTACATCCCGCACTATCGGTACAGTCGTAAATATATAGTCTACTTTGGTAAAATCAAATTTTTCAAGCCCAATCAAATCACATACATACATCTCGTTTATATAATCAGAAAATGTCCGCTCATATTTAAATTTTATCAGCTGCAATGCCGATTTTCCAGAATTGCATACAATTAAAATATTTGACCTCATATTTGATTTCGTCTCTTCAAGGGTTAACGCGAATATAAGCGCAAGATAGCCTGTCTCATCTTCGGAAATAGGCTTGCCGTAGTATTCTGATAAAACCGCCGTAGCTTTTAATGCCATTTCATAGGCAAGGCAATATTTTTCTTTTATACCCGTTAAAAGCGGGTTTTTAAGCGGGATAGAATATTTCATCCGGATATCAAAGGGGACAAGGTGCTGGTTTAGGAGCATGCGGAGTTTAAAATTATTCCTAAAATCCATATGGTATTCCCTATATAATAAATCTAAAACTTTTATAACCAACAGGTCAATATGTTCTTGAATAACAAAATTATTTGCATTCCCTATTATATGTTTGCCTTCTAAGTATAGGGTCAAATAATTCTTTTCGTTTTCAGTATATGTAATATGGTACCCTGATTCTAATTCCTTGATTAATTCATCAATAAAACTTCTTTCGATTATCCCCAAAGCTTGTATATTCTCATATGAATCGCTTAAATAATTATTCCGCCCCATCCTTTTCGTAGCAACATAAACATACTCAACAAAATTCTCAAACGCGATTTCGGATAAGTGTATGTCGTATTTTACTAATAGCCCCCAAATTAGTTTTGCAAGGGTACTAACCCCGGCTTTCTGTTTATTTATAATAAGCCCGCTAAAATTATCGCGCTTAACAAAATAATCACACATTAATTGCCTGATATTATACTCTTCGCCCAATATCCTAATCCCATAATTTGCTTTGCGCTCAATAACAATGTGATAAGGGGCCAAAATATTTTCCACGCTCTTTATTGTTTGGGAAATAGTAGTTTTTGAAGTATACAGAAATTCGCACAAATCATCAATCTTTATATACTCGTTCCTATTTATTAAATATGCCAGTAGAAATTGGACACGCTCCTCCGCCGCTTCCGGAATTTTCTCTTGCCCTTCAGCATCCAGGAAATTTTGAAACAGGGTTTCGTCAATAATAACCAGCTTATAGCCAAAACGCACTTTTGCTATAATATCCGCCCCATTTTCCAAAAGGGCCGACCGTAGCCCCTTTATCCTTTTCCGGACTGTTTTTTCACTTACCCCGATCTGGTTTGCTATTGAATCCGCCGAACGGTATTCTTCTTGTGACAGCACAGCAAAAATATCTTCCATGTACATGCTAAGCATATTTTGCCTCCCCCAGCATTTTATTTATGGCCCCTCCAGTAAAAAATCTTTTATATATACAATTATATCATGAAATAACAGTTATTGATAGCATATTTACCGTATTGAAAAATATTTACCGTATTCAATGCGGTATTTTTACTTATGGAGTTTATTACCCTATTGCTATATTATTGACATATAGTAACTATCTTTGTCAAATAAGGAAGGGGCGCTGATATTGAAAAAGGGTTTCTTATGGGGTGGGGCAGTTGCCGCACATCAACTAGAAGGCGGCTATAGGGAAAGTGGCAAAGGGCTTAGTGTCGCCGATGTTATGATTGCTGGCGGCAATGGTGTTGAAAGGGAAATTACAGAGGGCATTATTGAAGGCAAAAATTACCCTAACCACGAAGCCATCAATTTTTACGCCAGCTACAAAGAAGATATTGCCCTTTTTGCCGAAATGGGTTTTAAATGTTTCAGGACTTCTATAGCTTGGTCTAGAATTTTCCCGGAAGGCGACGAGCTTACGCCAAACGAAGATGGGCTTAAATTTTATGACGACCTGTTTGACACATGTTTAAAACATGGCATAGAACCTGTCATAACCCTTTCACACTTTGAAATGCCTTATGGCTTAGTAACGAAATATGGCGGTTTCAGAAACCGCAAATGCATAGATTTTTTTGTAAGGTTTGCAAAAACATGTTTTGAGAGGTTTAAAAATAAAGTTACATATTGGATGACATTTAACGAAATCAACAACCAAGCAAACTATAACCGGGATTTTACTGTATTCACCAATTCCGGGTTATTCTTTAAGCCCGGCGAGAACAGAGAAGAAATCATGTATAATGCCGCACACTACGAACTAGTGGCATCTGCGTTGGCAGTTAAAATAGGCCACGAAATAAACCCTAATTTTAAAATTGGGTGTATGGCTGCAATGTGCCCAATCTACCCTTATTCATGTAGTGCAAAAGATATGATGTATCATACCTCTGCAATGCAAAAAAGGTATTGGTTTATAGATGTACACGTAAGGGGGGTTTACCCGGAATATATAAAAAAATATTTTGAGCGTAAAAACTTTAACATCGATATTACAGAAAGCGATACCCAAATATTAAAAAATGGTTGTGTTGATTATATAGGGTTTAGCTATTATATGAGTTATGTGGTTAAAGATTTGGGCAAGGGCCCAAATTATGATTATGATGAAGATACTGACTTAGCAGATAACCCTTACTTAGAAAAAACTGCTTGGGGTTGGGCTATTGACCCGGAAGGGCTTAGGTATTCGTTAAACTGGATGTATGATAGGTATATGTTGCCACTGTTTATAGTTGAAAATGGCATGGGCGCTTATGACACAGTGCAGGCTGATGGTGAAATACATGACCAATACCGTATTGATTATTTAAAGGCACACATACAACAAGTAGAATTATGCGCTGAGATTGATGGCGTAGATATTATAGGCTATACACCATGGGGCTGTATTGATTTAGTTTCAGCCGGCTCAGGTGAAATGGAAAAACGTTATGGCTTTATATATGTTGATAAAGATAATAACGGAAACGGTACGTTGAAACGAAGCAAAAAAGACAGTTTTTACTGGTATCAAAAAGTTATCGCCACTAACGGCGCAGAACTTTAGGTACATGAAAATGTTACGGATTGCACTGTTTTGCAGCCAAGGTATGTCAACAAGTTTGTTAGGCCTTAAAATGAAAGCAGCCGGGGAAAAAATGGGTTATGAACTGAAAATACTCGCTTTCCCTGTAACAGAAATGGAGCAGAGGCTAAGCGGGGTTGATTGTGCCCTGCTTGCCCCACAGATGGGGTTTATGAATAAACATTTAGAAGATATTTGCAAACCATATAATATCCCATTCGGCGTTATACCTATAGTAGATTATGGCAATTGTGACGGTGCCGGGGTTTTTAAACTTGCCCTGCGCCTTATAGAAGGAGGGTTTAATAATGCTTGATTATGAACAAATCGTTATGCACCTTGTCGTAAATGGCGGGGAAGCACGCACGTCCGCTTTAAAAGCTGTTGCTGCCGCAAGGGAAGGCGATATTGAAAAGGCCGGGGCTTTGATGAAAAGTGCTGGCGAGTCCCTATCGGAAGCCCATAAAATCCAAACGGATTTAATCCAAAAGGAAGCTGGGGGTGAAAAAACAGAAATATCTCTTTTAATGGTACACGCACAAGACCATTTAATGAATGCAATGACAGTAATGGACTTGGCACAGGAGCTTATTAAAAGCTCAAAAATTTTATTTGATTTGCAAAGCAGGCTTTAAAAAACAAAACTTAATTAGGAAGGGGTGTCCGAAATGGATAATATTATTTTAATTTGCGCCGCCGGAATGTCTACCAGTATGTTGGTAAAAAGAATGGAGGCTGTTGCTAAAGAACATAACAAAGATGTTAAAATAACAGCTTTTCCACAACACGAGCTAACAAACTATGTAGGGGATATTGATTGTATTTTGTTAGGGCCACAAATTGGCTATTTAGAAGAAGAAGTTAAACGGGAATACGAGCCTAAAGGGATCCCGGTAGAAGTAATAAACAGTTCTGATTATGGTATGCTTGATGGGAAAAAAGTATTAAAACGGGCTTTAAAAATGATTAAGGAATCAAAAGAATCATAAATAAAAGGGTTCAAATGCATACGGTTTTGTCATAATTCAACAATTATAATTATATATTTAGTATAAGGCCGGTTGGCAAAAGGTATTAATATCCAGCCTTCAACCGCCTATAATTTAATTGGGAGGGTAATTATAAACCATGGCAGGAAATTCTAGTAATTTTAATACCAACCTACAAAAGTACGTTGCGAAATTTACATCACTAAAAGGTGTAATTGCTTTGAAAGACGGTATTGTTTACACAATGCCAGTGTCTTTGATCGGGTCTATATTTTTAATGATCCGCTTCATGCCGTTTACAGGTTACGATGAGTTTATGGCCGGTATATTTGGCCCAAATTGGGCTGAGCCATTAAACCAGGTAACAGGCGCTACTTTTGATATTTTGGCACTTGTATCTGTTATGGCAATAGCCTATGTATACGCTAAGGCATCTAAGGCTGAGCCTTTGTCTTGCGCCTTTTTAGCACTTGTTAACTTTATAATATTAATACCGGCTTATATTAATGATGCAGCTGGCACCGCAGTCGGCGGCGTTATACCAAAGGCTTGGGCCGGTGGGCAAGGTATGATTGCAGCTATTATCGTCGCTTTAGTAACTGCCGAAATTTATTGCTTCTGTAACAGAAAAGGCCTCCGAATCAAAATGCCTGATGGCGTACCGGAAGGGGTTATTAATGCTTTCTCTGCTTTGATCCCAGCTTTGTTTACTATGACATTATCCTTCATAATTTATATTATTGTTAAAGCAATTACCCAAGTTACATTAATCGAATGGATTTATCAAGTTCTTCAAGTCCCCCTTCAAGGTTTATCTGACTCGTTTATTGGCTGTATCTTAATGGCATTCTTAATTTCTTTCTTCTGGTGGTTTGGTATCCATGGCGCAAACTTAGTTGGCGGTATCATAGGCTCAATAACTTTGGCAAACAGCCTTGCTAACCAAGCAGTAATAGATGCAGGCGAAACACTTGTAGCCGGTCAAAACGCATTAATCGTTACCGACCAAATAAGGAATAACTTTATTGCTATGACAGGTTCCGGTATTTCTATAGGTATAGTTGTAGGCGCTATATTATTTGCTAAATCAAAACAGTATAAAGAGCTCGGCCGGTTGTCCTTAGTCCCAGGGCTTTTCAACATCAACGAGCCCATAGTTTTCGGTATGCCTATTGTTATGAACACAAGAATGTTCTGGCCGTTTACCCTTGTCCCTGTTATGTGCGCAGCCATCAGCTATATTGCAACAGCAGTCGGCTTCATGCCGGCATTTGGCGCCGCCGCAGTACCATGGACAACACCGCCAATTATTTCTGGTTTCTTATTAGGCGGCTGGAGGGCGGCGCTTGTACAAATAATAATCCTTGCGTTAGCCTGCGTTATATATTTGCCATTCTTCAAACAAATGGATGCAGAAGCTTTTGCCAGGGAAGCCGCAGCTGTTGATGAAGATGATGATGACGATTTCTAAAAAGTTAAAGCCTTTATTTATAGAAACACAAAAGTAAAATTTTTTGGGCGGCGGCTCAAACACCGCCCAAAAAAATATAGCTTTTGCCCTTTCTAATAATCACTATATATAATGAAGCAACTTTTATCACTGGTCAAAAATTTAAGCTATAAATACAAAAAATAAAGACATAAGGAGGGCTAAACATGATAAATGTCTTACTGGTATGTTCAGCCGGCATGTCAACAAGCATGCTAGTACAAAGGACACTAGATGCTGCTAAGAAACGTGGCGTAGAAATTTCAATTAGCGCAATGTCAGAAGCAGAAGCAAAAAAACACTTGGATGGCTGTGACGTTATATTATTAGGTCCACAAGTAAGGTTTTTATTAAAAGGCATTACAAAGCTTACCGAAGGTAAAAATATCAAGGTTGATATTATTAATAGCGTATCTTACGGAAGGCTCGACGGGAACGATGTACTTAGCCAGGTTTTGAGAATGCTTGAATAAACCCATCATTATAGCCATGAATAAAATAGTTCAAACGGATATGGTTTTATCATAATTCCACAATTCTAATTATATATTTAATATAAGGCCAGTTGGCAAAAGATATTATATTTACCCATCAACTGCCTAGAATTTAATTGGGAGGGAATTATAAACCATGTCAGGAAATTTTAGTAGTTTTAATACTAACCTACAAAAGTACGTTGCGAAATTTACAGCATTAAAAGGTGTAATTGCTTTGAAAGACGGTATTGTTTACGCAATGCCAGTGTCTTTAATTGGGTCTATCTTTTTAATGATCCGCTTCATGCCGTTTGCAGGTTATGATAAATTTATGGCCGGTATATTTGGCCCTAACTGGGCTGAGCCATTGAACCAAGTAACAGGCGCTACTTTTGATATTTCAGCACTTATATCAGTTATGGCAATAGCCTATGTATACGCAAAGGCATCTAAGGCTGAGCCTTTATCTTGCGCATTTTTAGCACTTGTTAATTTTATAATATTAATACCAGCTTATGTTAATGATGCCGCCGGCACGGCAATCGGCGGTGTCATACCAAAGGCTTGGGCTGGTGGGCAAGGTATGATTGCGTCTATTATCGTCGCTTTAGTAACTGCCGAAATTTATTGCTTCTGTAACAGAAAAGGGCTCCGGATAAAAATGCCTGATGGCGTACCGGAAGGGGTTATCAATGCCTTCTCCGCTTTGATCCCAGCTTTGTTTACTATGACATTATCTTTCATAATTTATATTATTGTTAAAGCAGCTACCCAAGTTACATTAATCGAATGGATTTATCAAGTACTTCAGCTACCTCTTCAAGGTTTATCTGATTCATTCATTAGCTGTATTTTAATGGCATTCTTAATTTCTTTCTTCTGGTGGTGTGGTATCCATGGCGCATACTTAGTTGGTGCCATCATAGGGCCAATAATTTTTGCAAACAGCCTTGCTAACCAAGCAGTGATAGATGCAGGCGGGACACTTGTGGCCGGCCAAAATGCATTAATCGTTACCGACCAAATAAGGAGCAACTTTATTGTTATGACAGGTTCCGGTATTTCTATAGGTATAGTTGTAGGCGCAATATTATTTGCTAAATCAAAACAGTATAAAGAGCTCGGCCGTTTGTCCTTAATCCCAGGGCTTTTCAACATCAATGAGCCTATAGTTTTTGGTATACCTATTGTTATGAACACAAAAATGTTCTGGCCGTTTACCCTTGCCCCTGTTATGGGCGCTGCTATTAGCTATATCGCAACAGCAATTGGTTTTATGCCGGTATTTGGCGCAGTTGCCGTACCATGGACAACACCGCCAATTATTTCTGGTTTCTTATTGGGGGGCTGGAGGGCGGCACTTGTACAATTAATAATCCTTGTACTGGCCTGCGTTATATATTTGCCATTTTTCAAACAAATGGATACAGAAGCTTTTGCCAGGGAAGCTACCGCTGTTGATGACGATGAGGATTTCTAAAAATCAAAACCTTTATATATAGAAACACAAAGGTAAAATTTTTTGGGCGGTGGCTCAAACACCGCCCAAAAAATATGGCTTTCAATCTTTCCAGTAACCACTATATATAATGAAGCAGCTTCATTACCGGTCAAAAATTCCACACAAAAGGTTAATTGTTGAGGGATTTAAAACTTAAATTAAGTTGTTTCACTATACATAAAGTTGCCCGGTAACTTCATAAACCTAATCACCATTTGGGCGGCGCTTAAACCAAAAATAAAAACACAAGGAGGGGTAAATGTGATAAATGTCTTATTGGTGTGTTCAGCTGGCATGTCAACAAGTATGTTAGTACAAAGGACAATAGATGCTGCCAAGAAACGTGGCGTAGAAATTTCAATTAGCGCAATGTCAGAAGCAGAAGCAAAAAAACACTTGGACGGCTGTGATGTTATACTATTAGGGCCACAAGTAAGGTTTTTATTAAAAGGCATTACAAAGCTTACCGAAGGTAAAAATATCAAAGTTGATATTATTAATAGTGTATCTTACGGAAGGCTCGATGGGAACGATGTACTTAGCCAAATTTTAAGGATGCTTGAATAAACCCATCAAATGTAACATTATAGCCAACAATTTTTTTGTTGGCTATATAAGGAAAGGGCCTGCTTTTATCTGGCTCTTAACCACGCTTAAGCCGGTTTTAAACCTACGCTTAAAATATTAAAAATTAGGAGGTTTATTTACCATGAGTAACACTACTGATAAACTTATAGAAGTTGCTGGGCGATTTGGCTCACAACGGCACATGGTCGCCATAAGGGATGCTTTTGCAACAATACTGCCGCTTATGATGGCTGGTTCGGTTGCGGTTATGATCAATGCTATACCCGGAATTATTAATGGCATGTTTGGCACCGAGCTTGCCCTTCCAACATTAATCACTGACATAAATGGTGCTGTTTGGAGTGGCACACTTGGGCTTGTCACACTTTATACAGTAATCGTAATATCATACTTTTTAGCAAAATCTTATGATATAAATATTATTGGTGCCGTAGCTGCGGCTGTTTCCGCTTTCGTAGCTGTTGCAGCGACAGATGCTGCTGGTTGGACTGCTTTCGCAAACTTTAATGGCCTGCTTCTTGGTATGATCTTAGCCGTCCTTTCTACAGAATTATTCAGAAAATTGGCAGACAATAAAGCATTCATAATAAAAATGCCTGATGGCGTCCCGCCAGCTGTTGCACGTTCTTTTGCCGCATTAGTCCCAGCTGTCTTAACTATTTTTGTATTTGCAGCTATAGCTGTAATTATAAAAATGTTTACACAAATGGCCGGCATTTATGAACCAGAGACAGAAGTCGGCAGGAGTGTCTTCAGCCTTGTTAACTTCTTAATACAAGCACCTATGGCTGTACTTGCAAACAATGTATTCACAGGTATTATTATCGTTCTTCTTGCCCATGTTATGTGGATAGTTGGCCTTCACGGCCCTAATATTCTTGAAGGGCCTATCCAAACTTTATTTATGCCAAATATGATTGCAAACATGGACCATTTTGCACAAACTGGCAACGCAAGCACCGCGCCTTATATAATGACAAAACCATTCCTTGATACCTTTGTGTACCTAGGCGGTTCCGGCGTTACACTAGCACTGCTTATAGCCGTTTTTATGATAAGCCGTTCGAAAGCTATGCGTACAACCGCTAACCTTTCTATAGGCCCTGGCGTATTTAATATTAACGAGCCTGTATTATTTGGGATGCCAATAGTTTTTAACCCTATACTTGGCATACCATTTATAATTACCCCTGTTGTTTTAACTATCGTTAGCTATTTAGCCTTATTCTCCGGCATAGTTGATAAAACTGTAGTACAAACATTCTGGGCAACACCACCGGTTATTTCCGGCTTCTTAGCTACCGGCGGCGATTTTAAGGCTGTTATTTTACAGATAATAAATATTGCCATTGCTGTTGTGATCTATTTGCCGTTTGTTAAAATGGCAGACAATGCCGAATTAAAAAAAGAAAAAGAGGAAGCAAACTAGTAGCCCTATCAGCAATAGTTACAAAAGCAGCGGGATTCAAAAATAAATAGCATTTTATTAAATACCGGGGCCCCTCTGGCCCCTTCTTATCAAAAAGCTATTTTTATGGACATGTAAAATTTCATTTTGATTATATAATTGTAAAAATATAAAAGGGGCGTTTTTTATCAACTCAGAATTAGAAATGACAATTATGAATATTGTCGTAGATAGCGGAAGCTGTAGGAGTTTTGCCATGGAAGCCATCGCTATGGCAAAAGAAGGCAATTTTGAAGAAGCCGAAAAAAATATTGAAGAAGCCGAAAAAGAAATACTAAAGGCACACCACTCCCAAACAGACTTAATACAAAAAGAAGCTGCCGGTGAAGCTACGGAAATAAGTTTATTGCTTGTGCATTCACAAGACCATTTAATGACTGCTATGTTATGTAAGGACTTGGCAAAAGAATTTATTGAGCTTTACCGTAAAATTTAACCACAAATAAAAAAACTGGCCCTAATTATATGCGGCAGCATATGATAGGCCAGTTTTTTTAAGCCGCTATTTGATCAATTCAAAATATTCTTCTTTATTGACACGGTAGCAGACAAAATGCCCCGGAGGGGTATTAAGCGATAACTCAGCCCCAAAATTATCAATCTTCCATCCTTCTTCAAATTTAACAAGTGTGAAGGATATAAAATATTGATTATTATCATAAGTAAACAGGACTGTCCTTTCCGTCTTGTCAAGTGCGCCGTTAAGGGACGCTTCCCTTCTATAATAATTAAATGGCGCATCCGAATTCATTAATTCCGAGCTGGGCACGTCTATCTCTAAAACATCTATTGTTTTTAAATACTTTGTATTCAAATTTTCAAATACTATCCTCGCATCTTCAAAGCTTTCAACCAAAAAACTATTTCCATTCTTTTTCAAACTGTTAATAGGGTTATCTTCATTCAAAACTAAAGATGTAATAAAACCCAAAACACCTAAAGCCCGTTCATTTAATATAGAAAGCTCTTTCAAGTCCCGGTAAATATTATATTCCAAAGGGTATTCTGTATCTGGGTTAAACTCCCCATTATAAAAAACCTTATTCACAAAATAGATATCCTCACCGCTTTTTATTTTGGTGAAGCACCCTAACGCTTTGTGTATTTCCTCACGTTTAAGGTTATCAAAAAAATATAATATGGCGATATCCACATTCCTAAAATATTTGTTAGGTATTTTGACCCCCTTAAAGGCCTTTTTCTGTTCAAATAAAAATGGCCCGCTATCTTCGCCTTGGCTGCCTGCCTGGCTTTCCCCCGGTTCAGCAAAATCCCCCTGTTTTTTTGAAACAAGCCTATACGCCCCAAAAAGCAGCATAGGCAATAAAGCCAATAACGTATTCTTCTTCATATTAAAACCCCCT
>JAITVM010000050.1 GCA_031285815.1 Clostridiales bacterium
AAGCACTAAAATTTCTTTTAGCGGTTATTTTCGGCGTAGTAATAATAATTTCTACATATTGGTTTGTTTCTTTCGGGCGAATGTTTGATAAGGAAGAATTTTCAGCATCCTTTGACAATCAATATGAATACGCTCAATTAAGTTCACCAGAAAAGACTGTATGCACCATTGTCATTTTTGAAAATAAGGAACCGGGCGAAATCAGTTCTTCTTATGCCTTGCCTTATTTCAATGACAGAACAATCAAAGAAATTGCGTGGGGGCTTAATTCCAACGATTTGTTCATCGATTCCGCAGATGCTGGGCTGACCGTTTATAGAATACTCGACGGAGTTTGGACGCCTTGTTATCCGATTGTGGAAGACAATACCGATGGTACACTGGCATATTCTCTACATATAGGTGGAAACAAGGAGCAACTTACGCTTCGATATGAGTTATCAAGTGATACCATACCGCCCGGAATAAAAACTCGCATTATAGAAATGCGACAGAATCATCCAGGGAAAGAGTTAATTATTGAAAACAGGTTAACGGGTGTAGCCTTTGAGCATATGTTAAAAGATTTTAAAGGCAGGGGGCTACCTACTATATGTGATGGAATTTAAAAATATATTGCCACCAATGGCACAAAGTACATGGTTGACTCATAAAGATACTCCGAGTTCATCGTATAAAGAGTGTGGTCATCATGTTGTATATATTACGTTCTGATGCACAATATGAAGTGCGGGCCGCCTTTTTTTGTAAAAACACCGGTAAGTGGCGATTAAGCTACAGCCCCACAAGCCAGCCATTATTCAGAACAATTGTAACCGGCAAAAACCGCACCAACAAAAAAAGCATGCCAAGCTTTTTATCCAGCTCGTACATGCAATATTTTAAAATAATTTGAGCAAGCCTATAAGCCGGGTTCTGTATTCGATAGCCATCTATCTTGGTTTATTGTTGCCAATAAACTCACGCGGCATTCACAAACCACGGCGGGCAGCCTTAACGGTTTTATTAGCCTTGCACCGGGTGGGGTTTACATAGCGCTTTTTGTCGCCAAAAAGCCGGTAAGCCCTTACCTTACCTTTCCATCCTTACCTAGCTAAAGCCAGGCGGTTTATTTCTGTTGCACTGTCCTTGGGGTCGCCCCCACTGGGTATTATCCAGCACCCTTGCCCTATGGAGCCCGGACTTTCCTCGTATAAATACGCGGCTATCTGGCTTACTCAAATATATTAACCATTGTTTATTATATATACCCCAAACATATAAATCAACTTATTTTTTAAAAATATCAAATATAGATTTCTTTTTTGGGGACATAAGGGCTTTTTTTGCATTAAGGTATTCATCGTCATCACTAATCCCTATTGCCTTGTCATAGTATTCTAGCGCTTTATTAATATCCCCAAGTTTTTTGTAGGTATTGCCAATGCCATAATAAGCTGCACCGCATTTATTAGTAAAACAAATGCCATAAACTTTTGCCTTTTCTATCGCTAAATTAAAATAATGCATGGCCCTGTCAAAATTGTTGAGGCCCAAATAAATTTGCCCATAATGCAAATAATAACAAGCCCGCTCCGGCTCTTTCGATTTTTCAAAATCTTCCTGCAAAAGTTTAAGGGCAGATTCATAATTCTCTAAAGCTAATTTGCCGTTGCCGAGTTTCTCGTAGCATTTCGCAATTTTCAAAACCCTTTTGTAATCCTTGCCGCCGTCTTCCAATTTCAATGCGTCACTGTAATATTTAAGCGCTTTTTTATAGTCATTTAATACTTCATAATAATAATCCCCAAAGCTTACATATAAACGGTTATATTCTTTATACAACCCTATACCCTTTTCATAATAACCTAGGGCATTATGGTATTCCTTTAATTTATAATAAGAATAGCCAATCATATCATATATATAGGCTGATTCTAAATTTTCATCTAAAGCAGATTTGAAAATTGCTATTGCCTCCCTATACCTATGGGTATGGTAATAAACAAATGCTTTGTCCTCTAGCAGTAGCCTTTTTTCTTTCCCATTTGTGAAAATCTTAAGGGCCCCATTAAAAACTTCAATGGATTTATCGAACTGCCTAAGGTCGCGGTACGAATCCCCCAGGTACCTATGGGCAGACAAGAGGTTATCTTTTTTTTCTATGGCTTTTAGGTAATATTCGATTGCCTCGTTATAGTTATTTTCACAATACAAAATATAGCCCATATTATTGTATGCGTAAGCATAATCCGGGTCTACCTCAATAGATTTTAAATAATTTTCGCGCTCTTTCCCTACCTCGCCCAAATAATAATAGCATAAGCCCCGCGACGTATAGAGGTGCCCCTCTTCTGTATATTGAAGCTGCTTCTCATAAAACTCCAGGGCCTTTTCATAATCTTTCAAATTATAATAGCAATCGGCTAAATTAGAATACCCATAAAGTGTTTGCGGGTCAAGCTTAATTACCTGTTCAAAATCTACAATTGCCTCTTCGTACTTTTTCAAATTCAAATAAAGCAGGCCTTCATCATTATACCCAAAAATTTTTAAAGGGGAATTAGATTCTTGGATAACCTTATATTTTTTAAAAGCCTTATTGTACTCCTCCATAAGCCTAAAATACCTAGCTTTTGACAAATAGCAGCGCATAAGCGCATCCGTTTCTTGTGTAAGGCCGATAGCTTCGTCAATATATACAACCGCTTCTTTGTTGTTGCCTTGCCTAGAAAGTGTTTTCGACATCTCAGAATAATATTTAGCCTCTTTACCGTTACCCTCTATAAGCTTGCCTAAAATATTTTTTGATTCTTCTAATTCACCTAACGCATTTAACGACATGGCTTTATAAAACATAATATCATCATGGAAATAGTTAAAGGCCTCTACAGAATTAGCCACAGAGACAACTGATTTAAAGTCGCTGACATCATAATAAATTTTTGCCTGTATATAATACATGTCAACTAAATATGGGTAGATATTAAGCGCGGACCTCGTGTAGCTAATTGCATCGCTATAGTTGCCAAGCTTAAATGAGCATTCCGCAGCCAAAGTATGAAACGCCAAAAAATTTGGGGAATTTTTTATTTCTTTAGCTACAGCCCTCAAAGCCGCTTCATAATTTTCACTATCAAAATATTTTAATGCCTCTGTATGGCAAAAGCTAGGCTCTTCTGGGTAAAAGGATTTGCCAAGCCCATAAACTTCAGTTAGTTCATCATATTTTTTTAGCCTGTATAAGATATAGGCTTTTTGCCTTAACATATGCATATTCTGCGGGCTAACGCCGCCCCATTCCAATACCTCGTTAAGGGCGCTT
>JAITVM010000079.1 GCA_031285815.1 Clostridiales bacterium
TTCTTTAGTATAGCTATTCAAAGAACCGTGGGACACGCGGGGTTAGCTTGCTTATGCTGGTGGCGTTGGCCACCTCGAACAAGAAGCCCCCACCTCTTAGGTGGTGGGGAGTATGTCACTGTTATATTTTTCTAATATAGGGCCGATACTAAATTAGGGCTGGTGGTAAAGTTTACCGCTAGGTGCTTAACTTAATATAATATTGTGGGGGGAAGATATTTTGAAGAAGTTAGCTTTTATGTTAGCGCTTGTTTTTTTAATGCTTGCAACACCTATTTATGCCGAGGGTATAGCGGTTTATTTAAATGGTGAAGAATTAGTTTTTGATGTGCCGCCGCAAAATATTAATGGCCGTGTTATGGTACCGTTCCGGGCTATTGGGGAAGCTTTGGGTGCCGAATGTTATTGGGTAGAAGAAGATAATACGGTTATTATGAAGAAACAAGACGGCATGGTTGGTTTAATTATTGGCCACAATAAAATGTATTTGTCTGACGGTGAAACAGTAACCGGAAATATTGAATTAGATGTAGCGCCACAAATTATTAATTCGCGCACCCTGGTACCGGTAAGGGCTGTTTCAGAAGGGTTTGATTGTACAGTCACATGGGACGGGGATACAAAATCAGTTTCAATAACAACATCTGGGTATATCCCGCCGGCACCAATACCTGAACCGGAAGATACGGCCCCAGAAGAAAAATTGCCGGAAAACACGGCCCCAGAAAACAAAGCGCCGGAAGGTTCAGCTGTAACTAATATTACGGACTTTGCCAAAGCGCTTCAAAAAAATTTGGAAAGCCGGAATACCGAGTTTACGATAGTGGCAAGCGGTTTAAGTGCGGAATTGTTAGAAAGGGTTAATTCGACGGCTTTGCCAAATGCGGTTTATTTATTTGAATATAAATATAACAGCTATGATGGCTATGTTGAGGTTCATTACAATATAGAATATTTAATGGCTGATGGGGTAATAAGCGCGTTTAAATCAAAAGATACATCTGGCCTTAACAGCCAGCAATTAGAAGTGTATAACAAAGCTAACTCAATAATACAAAGCATTATCGATGAAAAAATGGGCGATTATGAAAGGGAATTAGAAATTCATGATTATTTGGCCCTGAACGTAGAGTATGATTTTGAGAATTATCTTTTAGGTGATGTACCTGATGAGTCCCACACGCCATACGGGGCGCTTATTAAAAATGTGGCTGTATGCGATGGGTTCGCCGAATCTTTTAGGATATTAGCCACTATGGCCGGGCTGGAATGCGAAACTATATTAGGTTTTGCTGGTGAGCCGCATGCTTGGAACCGGGTAAAGATAGATGGCGAATATTACCTGCTGGACGTAACATTTGATACGCCGGTACCAAGTAAGCCCGGGTTAGTATTATATGCATACTTTAATTTAACAGATAGCCAAATGGGCATAGACCATGAACCGGATATAGTTGATGATATAAAGTGCACGGCTACCGAGTATAATTATTATATTTATAATGATTTATTGTTTTCTAGCCAAGATGAGTTTGACCATAAATTTACAGAAAAATATTTAGAAGGGGAAAAATATATTACCCTGAAATCTGATGGGTTTAATTTAGAAGAAATTGACCCCAACTATATATTTTTGTTAACGGGGAAAGATGAGGTTATGTATTATGTTATGCCTGATCATGGCGTAATAACAATAGAAATACAGTAACGTTAAAATTACCTTATATTATTTTGGCACCCCATGATAAATTGTAGCATAGAAATATGCCTGAAGTTTTATGGGGTGTTTAATTTTATTTAAATTTTAAACTCCGTATACAATAAAATAACTATGGAGATGGGCCGGGGGGGTTTATCCGCCGTGGGCTACGTTAATAATACTAAAGGGGTAGATATTTTTGAAGAAATTAAGTGTTATGTTAGCGCTTGTTTTTTTTATGTTTGTAACACCTATTTATGCCGGGGGTATAGCGGTTTATTTAAATGGCGAAGAATTAGTTTTTGATGTACCGCCGCAAAATATTAATGGCCGTGTTATGGTACCATTCCGGGCGATTGGGGAGGCTTTGGGTGCCGAATGTTATTGGGTGGAAGAAGATAATACGGTTATTATGAAGAAACAAGATGGTATGGTTGGTTTAATTATTGGCCACAATAAAATGTATTTGTCTGATGGTGAAGCAGTAACCGGAAATATTGAATTGGATGTAGCGCCGCAAATTATTAATTCGCGCACCCTAGTACCGGTAAGGGCTGTTTCAGAAGGGTTTGATTGTACAGTCATATGGGACGGGGATACAAACTCAGTTTTAATAACAACCTCTGGGTATGCTGCGCCTGTGTCAAATACAGAGCCAGAAAATTCAGTAGTAACCAGCATATCAGAATTTACTGACGCACTTCAAAAAAAACTAGATGCCCAAAATACGGAATTTACAATAATGACAAGTGGTTTAACTGAAGAAGATATGACCTTGGCGAGTATTCCTATTTTGTCAAACTCAATTCGCTTAGGTACCTTCGATTATAATAACTATGAGGGTAATATCGAGGTTTCGTATAAAATTGAATACATAATGGCAGACATGGTTATAAAGGCTTTTAAAACAAAAAATACTTCTAACCTTAACAACCAACAACTAGAAGTATATAATAAAGCAGTTTCAATAATACAAAACATAATTACCGAAGATATGAGCGATTATGAAAAAGAATTAAAAATTCATGACTACCTGGCCCTAAACATTTCGTTTGATTATGATGATTATTCAGCTAACTTTATAATTGAAGAATATTATTCACCATATGGTGCCCTTATTAAAAATAAAGCTGAAGCGGAGGGTATCGCTGAATCATTTAGGATATTGGCTACTATGGCGGGGCTAGACTGTGATACTATGTATGGGTATTTTTTTGGGCTTAACCCTGGCGATAGGCCACATGCATGGAACAGGGTAAAGATAGATGGTGAATATTATCTATTGGACGTAACATTTGATACACCGGTACCTAGTAAGCCCGGGTTAGTATTATATGCATACTTTAATTTAACGGATAGCCAAATGGGCATAGACCATGAACCGTATATATTTGATGATATAAAATGCACGGCTACCGAGTATAATTATTATATTTATAATGATTTATTGTTTTCTAGCCAAGATGAGTTTGACCGTAAATTTACAGAAAAATTCTCAGAAGGGGGGAAGTATATTACCCTGAAATCTGATGGGTTTAATATAGAAGAAATTGACCTTAACTATATATTTTTGTTAACAGGGAAAGATGAGGTTATGTATTATGTTATGCCTGAGCATGGCGTAATAGCAATTAAACTATAGCCACATTAAAAAGTATAACCCCGTTAAACTTTTAAAAATATGTATTTTTACAATAATTTGGCGTATAATACATATGTACTGGGTGTGCTTTATAACCCGCATAAAAAATTTTGGGGTTAAAAATGTTAATATTTAACGGGTTTAATTTTTGAAATTACGCATAATATACAATTTATTTATATTATAATTTTTGAAGCAGTAACCGATATTTATTTGTAGCTTGAATTGATTTATTTTATTCCATATTATATTATAATATATAAGCAATATAGCCTTGATCCAGGTTCAAATTCAGTAGCGGGTTTGTACTGTATTAGCGGGTATGCTGTCGAATTTGGGATAAAAGCTTATTGCTATAGTATTAATTAGTGGGTAGGGTGCCTGCTTAAAGGAGATGTTTTTATGGCAACAATTAAATTGGATTTAGATAGTTTTAATGAAATCTTGAACAAATCAACAAAACCTGTTTTAGTGGATTTTTATGCAGACTGGTGCGGACCTTGTAAAATAATGGCCCCCGTGATAGAAGAGATTAGCAACGAAAATTCAGAGATAGCGGTTTGTAAATTAAATGTTGATGAAAACCCTGACTTAGCCACCCAATTTGGAATAATGAGCATCCCGACTTTAGTCGCTTTTAAAAACGGCAAAGAATATAAAAGGAATGTTGGGGCAATACCTAAACAAAATATTTTAGAGCTTGTTCAATAAATAGAGAGTGCCCTCCTGATTTTTTCAGGGGGTTTTTCTTTTTGTAGAATTTTTTAGGTTTTGGCCCCCTGGCTTTAAAGAAAATAATTTGCTATATTTTTGGTTTTTAAATATAATAGGAAGGGCGGACCCAAAAATAAGGGCGCAATTTTTTACATGCAAAGGTGCTGTTTTTTTGATGAAAAGTACGGGCAAGGCTGTTTTTACAGTAGCGGGGATAACGCTTCTATCCAAAATACTGACTTTTGTCGCAATAATGATAAACTCCGCATATTTCGGCGCGTCTAATGTGGAGCTTGGCATATATAATTATTCGCTTAATTTGCCGAATTTGATTTTTACTGCCGTAGGCACATCTATTACTACAATTATGGTCCCTTCATATTCTGCACTTTTGGCCCGGGGCGAAAAAGAAAAGGCAAAGGCTTTTATAGACGGCATGCTAACAATAACGTCTACGCTTGTTTTAGTTTTATTAATAATCAGCTATGTTTTAGTGCCGGCTGCCCTTAATTTTACTTTATATAAAAATGACCCATATACATACGGCTATGCCAAAAATGCATTGAGGGTTTTGTTGCCCGTAATGTTTTTTTATAATATAAATTTTATTTTTACCGGCTACTTGCAATCGAACCAAAAATTTAATTTAGCGGCCGCAGTATCTATCCCGTCATCCTTGGCAATGATTTTATATATGCTATTTTTATCCGGCAAATTTGGTGTCAGTGGCCTTATTATTGCCACGTTTATCGGGCTTGGGCTACAGCCCCTTGTTTTGTTGCCGCTGGTTATTAAGACAGGGTACCGCTATAATTTTAATTTTGATTTAAAAAACCCAGAACTGGTTAATTCATTTAAATTAATCCCGCCGGTGTTAATAGGTGTTTCCGCTTATCAAATAAACATGCTCTACAATAATAATTTGGGGACTTTTTTCCGTACGGAGACCCTTATATACCTTGTCCAGAATATGGTGCTCCAAACTATTTTGGCTTTCGTTTCTTCTATATCTGCCATCTACTACCCCAAGTTATCGGTTGAATGGGGCAAGAACAATATTAAAGGGTATAAAGAAGCCCTTGCGGATGCCATTAATTTGCTGATGTTTATACTTATACCGGCGATGGTAGGGCTTATTGCCCTGCGTTTTAATATTATTGACGCTACTTCTAAATGGCGCAATTTTGGTGAAGAAAATGCTTATATTGCAAGTAATTTATTAGGCTTATATAGTTTGTCCGTAATTTTTATTGCCTTAAAAGAAATTTTTGACAAGGCTTTTTATGCACAAAAACTGACCAAGCCATCAGCAATTGCCGGGGTAATAATTATGGCTTTTAATATTGTTGTTAGCCTTATGCTAAAAGGGGGGTTTAAAACTTATAGCCTGCCAATGGCATATTTTGCGTCTTGTGTTGCGGGCTCCCTTTACCTTTTTGTATATTTAAGGAAGAAAATTGGTGCGGTAGGCGGTGAAATTTCTGTAAATATGTTGAAATGTTTTATTTCAGCTAGTATCATGGGTATAGCAGTTTATTCCTGCGTATATTTTTTACAGGGCTTATATTTTATGGGCGAGGCGGCCAGCAGGGTTTTAAAGCTTTTTATACCAATGGGCCTAGGTGTTCTAGTGTATTTTATTTCAGCATATTTTTTGAAAATAAGCCAGGCCCGGCTTATTCTTAATATGCTTTTCAATTTATTAAAAGGGGATGGCAAAAGATGAAGGTTTTGTTTTTAATAAACTATGCCGGAAAAGGCGGTTCTGAAAAATATGTCCAAGTCCTAACAGAATATTTAAAAGGCAAAGCAGAAGTGTTTTTTGCGTACAGCGAAGATGGGCCCTTAGTAAACAGCATGATTAATTTGGGGGCTACCATTTTTAATTTGAAGATGAAATCGGCTTTTGATTTTGGGGCGGCAAGGAAGCTGGCATCATATTGTGGGGAGAATAAAATTGATATAGTACATACCCAGTTCCCCCGCGAGGGCTATATTGCAATCCATGCTAAAAAAATGTACCCCGCAATCAAAATTATCCATACTGCCCATCTAATCCTCGAACAGCCTTTTTTATGGAAGCTCCTGAATTCAATTTTTTCTAAACATAATGATGCCGTAATTACGGTCTGCAATAAATGTAGGGAGGTTATGGAAAAGAATAAATACCCCGGTGATAAGATGCATGTTATATTTAACGGCGTGCCTTATAAACCATATGCACATAACATAACAAACAGCTCCATGCGCAAAGATTTTAATATACCGCCGGACGAATTTGTTTTTGTTTCGGTTGCGCGGTTTACTGAAGAAAAAGGGCTGCCGTTTTTGATTGAGTCTGTAAAAAGGCTTGTAAGCATAATGGATGACAAAAAGTTCACCGTTTTGCTAGTTGGCGATGGCGCGCTGGAGGGGCAGTTAAAAAAATTGGCTGATGGTTATGGCTTAAGCAGTTATATTAAATTTGCAGGGTACCGTGATGACATAGAAAATATATTAATGGGCTCAAACTGTTTCATTAACTCATCAAATAGCGAAGCGCTTTCGTTTGCAATATTAGAGGCGCTTTCGAAAGCTTTGCCCGTTATAGCGACTAAGGTTGGCGGGAATTTTGATATAATTAATGAAAAAACTGGATGCGGCATATTAGTGCGTTACGGCAGCGATATACAAATGGCCAGGGCTATGGAAAAAATGATTTTTAACAGCGATTTTTATAAAGAGTGTAGCAAAAATGCTGTTTTAAATATAAAAAATAATTTTAATTTAGAAAATTCTTGTGAAGATACTTTTGAGTTATATACTCAAATAATTAAGGAGGATGAAGAAAATGATAATTGATAATAAAGGGAAGCTGTTTGGGGTTATTAATATCATCGATTTGTTTTTGATTATAGCGGTATTGGGCGCAGTTGTGTTTGTTGGCACAAAATTAATGTCGGGCTCTGTGCTGCCGTCAAATCAAAAGTTTATTGTAAAATATTATACAGAGGAAGTTTCAGATTTCGCGGCGGAAAAAATTAAAATTGGCGACGATGTAATGGATGAGCCTAAAAACTTAAACCTTGGTAAAGTAACAGATGTTAAGGTTTCGCCATCAATAATATATTCGCCGGATTCATCAGGCAAAATTGTAGAATCGCCTAAAGAGGGCTATGTTTCAATAGAGATTACTTCTGAAGTTTATGCGCAATCATACCCGCATGGCTTTATTGTTGAAGGGAACCAATATAGCATTAACCATGGCTTAACAATCCGCGCCGGTTATGGAAAAATTTATTTAAGGGTATCCGGCATAGAGGCAGTTAATTAAGCCTATCTGGGGCACCTTGGGGTTATATTAATAAGGAGGCTGGTTTCATGTCAAACAGTTTTATAGTTAATGCCTTTTTAAAACTTTATACTATAATAGGCGGCTACTACGAAAATAGTTGTATACACAAAATAGTTGCGTACTTTTACCGGGTAAGCAGCTCTTCTTTTATTGTTAATTTTTTTAAATTTGTGTTAATGAAAGAAGAAAATAGCAAGCTACGTGCAAACAGTGTTTTTTTTGCTATATTTGATAAAACCGTTGCAGCTATAAATGGCCTTGCCCAAAAAATTTTTAATTATTTTAAAAATATATCAGGCAGCAGCGTAATTTGCCGTTTTGTAAATATTTTATTGCCAAAATCAATTGGCGGCGCGTTTAATTCGGTTTCGGTTATTTTGTCCGGCTTTTTTTTGCTTAGGCTGATTATATTAACTATTATGCATGGGCCCGCTTTAAATATATTAACGTTAAATGGCGGCTTGGCATTAGTTTTTGCCGCCGGGGCACTAACCCCTATGGAAAATATGGGCTATGCTATTAAAGATAGTATTTTGGCTAAACTCATTGAATGGTTTTTTGTTGAAGAATAAAGTACTGAAGGGTTGATATCTTGTGGCTTTAGATAAAGAAAAAATGCGCATGGCATTATTATTGGCGGCTGGTTTGGTGCTTGGCGTTTTGTCAATTTTTGTACCGCTTAAATATGTTGCCCTCCTTGCCGCTTTAATTGGCGTAATTGTATTCACCTTCTATTTCATGGAGGCTTCTTTTTGCTTATTTATTGTGTTTATGTCAGCATTGCCGCACCAGCTATGGAATAATGTTTTAATTATGCTGGCGGCGCTGTTTTACCTTGGCGTATTTTATTTACAAGTTTTAGCGGGCAAGCGGGCACCCCTGCCATACAAAAGGGTAAATATTTTTTTATACTTCTTTGTGTTTTTTGCAGCCTACAGCCTGTTTATCAGCAACTCTGTAGGGGATAGCTTACGGGTTTTTATGATTTTGTTTTCGTGCATTATATTGTCAATAGTTTTAATGGGGCTCATCACAGACAAAAAAACACTTAATATGGTGCTGTCATTTATATGTGTAGGTGTTTTTTTAACATCCCTTTATGGTGTGTACCAAAAAATTACCGGGGTCGAGATGCGGGCAGAATTTATTGATTTTGTTGTCAGCGCAAATATGCCGGGGCGGATTTTTTCTACTATGGACAACCCGAATAATTACGCCGAATATTTAACATTGCTGCTCCCGCTATGTTTGGCTTATTTTTTAACCAGCAGGGATGAAATTAAAAAATTTGTTATACTAATGGTTTTTGGTTTAGGGGCATTAATGCTGGTGTTCACACTTTCGCGGGGCGCTTATTTAACATTTGCTTTTGGGTTGGCGCTATTTATTTTAATGGTTAACAGTAGGCTTATCCCATATGGCATTATTTTAGTTTTAGTCATAGTGCCGTTAATGCCAAATAACTTTATAATAAACCGGCTTATGACTATCGGGAAAGATTCCTCAAGCTCATACCGTTTTTTAATATGGGAAGGCGTGCTCCGGATGATACAGGCTTATGGGCTTCAAGGTATTGGGATGGGCCCGTCCGCATTTAGAAAGATATATGATATCTACAGCAATGATGCGGCTTATAATGCATGGCATTCGCATAATTTAATTTTGCAGATGTGGGTAGAGATGGGCATTGGTGGGCTAATTTCATTTTTGGCCCTAATGTTTACCACAATCCGCAGTATATTTGTAGAATATTTCCGCACAAAAGAGAAATATTTTAAATATATACTGGCGGGGCTGGTATTTTCAATTGTGGCAATAGTTTTATTCAGCTTTGCGGAATATGTTTGGTATTACCCAAGGGTAATGCTGACATTTTGGCTTGTGCTGGGGGTTTCTTATGGGGTAGTAAATTTATCTAGGGGTGGTCTTAATTGAAAGCGCTCCATATAATAAGCGGTGGCGACAAGGGCGGCGCAAAAACCCATGTTTTCGCACTCTTGACTTCACTTATAGAAGAAATAGATATTATGGTTGTCTGCTTTATGGAGGGGGTATTTTACCAGGAGATTCAAAACATGCCGATCCCTTCTATGCTAATAAAACAAAAATTTAGGTATGATTTAACTGTTATTGGCAAGCTCGTCAAATTAATACGCAAGGAGCGCTATAATATAATCCATACACATGGGGCGAGGGCCAACTTTATAGCCGCATTCCTTAAGCTGTTTATAAAAACGCCAATAATAACTACTGTGCATAGCGACTACCGGATGGACTTTACACAAAATTTATATAAGAAGCTATTATTTACAGAACTAAATGCAGTTTCCTTGCGGTTTATGGATTATTATATTGGGGTAAGCCAAAATTTTAAAGATATGCTTGTAAGCAGGCGTTTTCCGGAAGAAAAAATTTATGCAGTGTATAATGCTATAGACTTTAACCAAAAGGTTGATTATTGCACAAAAGAAGAATTCTTGGGGCGGTTTGGTTTACGTGAATACGCCAGCGGGAAAACTATCGTCGGGATAATAGGCCGGTTTGACAAGGTTAAGGGCCACGATGTTTTTATAAAGGCATGTGCCGAGGTTTTAAAATCCAATAAAAATGTACTGTTTTTATTGGCAGGCGAGGGCGACGAACAAAATAACCTGGAATTGTTAGCAAAAAAATTAGGGGTAGAAAAATACATTAAGTTTTTGGGGTTTGTTTCTGATATATATAGCTTTATAAACACAATAGACATCAATGTGCTTTCGTCTTATAGCGAGTCGTTCCCGTATGTTTTATTAGAGGGCGCCCTATTAAAGAAAGCCACGGTAAGCACAGCTATAGGCGGTGTGCCTGATTTAATAAAAGAAGGCGAGACGGGCCTCTTGGCGCCCCCTGCCGACCCAGCCCGGCTTGGTGCACAAATTTTAAAAATGGTTGGCGATGGGGCTTTGCGTAAAGTACTGGGCGGAAACCTGTATGTTTACGCAAAAAATAATTTTTCTAAAGAAGGCCTTAAGAGCAGGCATTTGGAAATATATAACGATGTGCTAAGGGACAGGAAAAATAAAAACATGCTGTTCGACGTTATGCTTTCCGGCTATTACGGGTTTAACAATAGCGGCGATGAGGCTATCCTAGAGGCTATTATTGACAGCTTAAAACAAGAAAAAGAAGATATAAAAATTATTGTCCTATCAAAAAAACCGCAGCAGACAATGGGCAAATATAATGTCTTTGCGCTTAACCGGTATAACGTATTAGAAATCCCCAAATATTTAAAAATGTCGCGGGTATTTATAAACGGCGGCGGGAGCTTGATCCAGGATATAACGAGCACACATTCTTTAGTTTATTATACTTATTTAATGAACCATGCAAAAAGGCTCGGCTTAAGGGTGATGCTTTACGCTAACGGCATAGGCCCCATAACAAAAGAGGGCAATGTGCGCCGGGCTAAAAAAGCGCTAAAGAAATGCGATTATATTACCCTGCGTGAGCCGGAGTCCTTTAAAGAATTAAAACGTTTTGGCATAGATAATGTCCATACGCGGTTATCCGCTGACCCAACGCTTCGGACAAAAAAAATAGATGGGTTTAAAATTGACGAGATTTTTAAAAACGAAGGCATTGACATAAATAAAAAATATTTTGCGCTGTCTTTTAGGCAGTGGAAAAATAACGATGTGGATTTTGTAGACAAGATAGTGGAGGTTATAAAATTTGTAAATAAGGAATATAACCTATGCCCGCTTTTTATACCAATGCAATTTCCAAACGACCAAATAATAAGTAACGAAATTATTTTAAAAAGCGGGATAAATTGTGCTATATTGAAAAAAGAATATAGCTTAAAAGAGCTTTTGGGGATTATCAGTGTGTGCGGGTTTGTTTTGGCCATGCGCCTCCATACATTAATTTATTCTGTAAGTGTTAACGTGCCTATTATAGGGATTGTTTATGACCCGAAGATACGTGCATTTATGGAATATATTAAACAGGGCTATTATGTTGATTCAAATAATATTGATTCTGGCGCGCTTATTGAAATGATAAATAATGTAATGGCCAATAGTGCCGGGATAAAAGAGTCGATAGCAAATGAATCCGATAAACTAAAGGTGCTATGCTGTGAAGACCCTAAAATTGCTGTTAGCCTAATCGACGGGTAAGGGGCTTTTTGAGGTTGCTGTACTAAAAATAAAGGTGGTTAAGCATATGAAAAATAAATGTCCCTTTGACCCTGATTTTCTAAAATTAAATAGGATAATGGGGCCTATCCTGGACGGCGACGAAGCGGCAACTAAGGCGGCTATCCGGTATTTTTACAGTGAATGGGATAGGAATGTGTCAGATGATGAAATAAAAGTTACAAAACTATCGATACCCAGTGAAGATGTACAAGTTGATATACAAGTTTTAGAGCCCAAAAAACCTTTAGGCAAGCAGGCACCCTGTTTAATTTACTATCACGGCGGCGGGTTTATTTTACCTATGAACACGTACCAGTTTGTTTTATTGCGCGAATATATAAGGGGCGCTTCCTGCAAGGCTGTATGCGTAAATTATAGGCTTGCCCCAGATGTGGCTTTCCCGGGGCCTTTCTATGATTGTTACAATACCCTGATTTGGGTGCGCCAAAATGCTGAAGGGCTGGGCATTAACCCAGATAAAATTATATTGGCCGGCGATAGTGCCGGCGGGCTTATGAGTGCCGCCGCCTCATTAATGGCGCGGGATAATAATTTGCCGCTGCCTGCGGCGCAAATGCATTTTTACCCAGGTTTGGACCCAAGGCTTAATACCGGGTCAATGAAACTATACACGCAGATTCCTGGCTGGAATGCTATTATTACAGAAAAAGTCTGGGGCCTCTTCTTGAAGGATGGGGACAAAGGCATGCGTAGTTACTGCTCGCCTTTGGAAGCGGGTTCATTAGCCGGGCTGCCGCAAGCTTATGTAGAAACCGCAGAATTTGACTGCCTACATGACGACGGCATAAATTATGCTGAGGCGCTTAAAAAAGCTGGCGTACCGGTAGAGTTAAATGAAACAAAAGGCACAGTTCACGCTTATGATTATATTATGGAGAACCACATTACTAAGGAAAATATCGCCCGGCGCATCCGGTATATGAATAAAGTGTTTGGGCAGTAAATATAGGTATTTGGCAAAAATATAGCCAGCAAATAAATTTTGGTTTGCTGGCTATATAAAAAATTTATTCATTGCCTAAGCTTTGTATGTTACATAGGTTCGCATAGGCCCCATTGTTTTTTATAAGTTCATTATGGTTGCCGGATTCGGCAATCCTACCTTCCTGCAGCACGATAATTGTATCGGCTTTTTTTATTGTGGAAAGCCTGTGGGCAATAATAATCAAGGTCCGGGACCCGGCTATCTGGTTAATGGCTGTTTGTATTTCTTGTTCTGTTTCCATATCTACAGAAGAAGTTGCTTCGTCTAATAATAAAATAGGCGAATTCCGCAAAATTGACCTGGCTATTGATATACGCTGCTTTTGGCCGCCGCTTAGCCTTACGCCGCGCTCTCCAATAACTGTCCCATAACCGCCGGGCAAGGACGCTATGTACTCGTGGATTGACGCAACCTTGGCCGCATCTTTAATTTCATCTAATGAAGCATGCTCACAGCCATAAGCTATATTTTCAGCAATGGTCCCGTTAAATAAAAATACATCCTGCAAAACAATGCTGAGCTGGTTCCTTAGGCTTTCTAGGGCCAGCGTTTTAATGTCTATGCCGTCCATTGTCACAGTGCCGCTTGTTGGGTCATAAAAACGGGCGATAAGGCCAGATATTGTAGATTTGCCAACGCCGGTGGGCCCTACTATGGCAACCATCTGCCCAGGTTTTACGTTAAAGCTTATATCGTCTAAAACTTTTGTGCCATCTTGATATGAAAACGATACATTTTTAAATTCTATTTGGCCGGAAACCCTTTC
This sequence comes from Clostridiales bacterium, assembly GCA_031285815.1. GTDB lineage: Bacteria > Bacillota > Clostridia > Lachnospirales > JAITVM01 > JAITVM01. The sequence goes on from JAITVM010000079.1 coordinate 13,346, forward strand.
AACTTTTTTTGCGTCAG
>JAITVM010000113.1 GCA_031285815.1 Clostridiales bacterium
TCGAACCCCTCGTCTGCAAACAGCTCCAATTTCGCTTGGAGAATCATTTCCAAGCGGGATGTCGAACTTATAAGGCTATACACTGACTTAGTCAGCTCCAGAAGTTCCTCCGGCGAAGCGTCAGCGGCTAACATAGCCTGTATCTTCTCACCTTCAGCGTTTAATATATGCGAAATTGCAGTTTCCTGCAATGCAACAGACTGGATTAAATCTGTAATTGCTTCATATCTACTACCGGTTCCGGTAGTGATTATTGGTAATCCCATATAGGGCACCTCCTATTAATTTTTTTTAGCAGCAAGATTTGTTAAATTGCCGCCGCCTTAAAATATGCCCAATAAAATAGTTCTTGCCGGGCGTGTTATTTCAAGGCTCATTTATATACTATTCAAATCTTGTTCGGAAGGTTCCAAAAAACACCCTACCGAGTATGTATGGGGTTCCTGGCATTATTTGATTTTGGGGTGGAGAGGGGAAACAAGCCAATTTGGGAAATGTCCCGGCGGGAATATGATAATTTCAAAGAGAATGAGGGGTTAGGTATTTCTGATGAAATTATTGAGGCGGCCTGTAAGCGGCCGCCCATTTTGTATTTGCGCCCACCTCTGAGCTATTCAATATCAGAGAGAGCATCATTTATCTTCCTAGCCATCTTCATAATTTCCTTTTGCGAAACCTGCAATTCCTCAGAAGCTTCTTCCGGTTTAAACACCGCGAGTTGGATGCTGGTAGAAACTATTGTCAGCGGCGTCAGCAAATCATGGGCCATTTTATGATAAAAATTTGTTTTTCTTGCCAGTTCTTCCTCCCGCTTCTTCGTTTCGGCGTAGCTGACCGACAGCATGACACATTGGCTCAGCGTCAGAAACAGATTCGGCGCGATACCCGGCACGAAAAGGGAGTCGTCAAAGAAGAATATAATGGACGGGTACAGTACTACAGCGATTATAATAGCGAATACAAAAAGTCCGTTATAAGGGTTTTCACGGATATTCCCGTAACGGAACCCGTCTACTGCCGACCACGCAAGAGGGATTAAGGTGAGTGCCACTAAATCAGCGGACCAGCCAAACAGCGCGGCTGCGGTTGTTACCGCATATGCCGAGATATAAACGGTTCGCTGAAACTTCCCATTTATCTTCATGGCAAAAGCACAGTACGCAAAAAATACCACAGCGCCTGAGTGGAGTATAAAAAACATCACAAGCGCCTTTGTGAGCAAAATGCCGATGCCGCCCCTGATAAAAAGGTCGGCTAAACTGTTCGTTTCCAGAGTAAAACGTGCGCAGGCAAACAGGCAGACGAGTGAAAAGGCGAGGTATACTTTTTCATTGGGGCGGTAGGTGAACAGCACGGCGTGGTACATGCTCATAGCCATCAGAATACCCATTATAAAGGCCAGCAGCATACGCGGGTAAGCAGCGCCGTCCATGATTACGCCATCCTGGCCAAGCGTAGCACTGTAAACGAGGCCGGAGGTCCGCCAGCCATAATTTGCCGCCTGTACGATTATTTCAGCTTGTCCGTTTTCAAACCTGACGTTGACTAACCCGTTCCGGACGCTGGTTTTAGTTTCTTCTTTCGTTTTGCCCGGGATGCCCGCTTCAAAAACTTTTTCCCCATTTATCCAGACGGTTGACGAGTCAATTATTTCAGGCATAAACATCCGCAGGCTTTCTTCTTCCGCGAAGGCCGTCAGCCGGTAGGTGGCGCAGCCATAGAGCGGATAGCCGGCTTCGTCCCATGATGACGGCACGTCTATTAGTTGGGGGTTAAGGGTAGATAGTTCAAAATCTTTTGGCGTGTAGAGTTCACCGTAATAAAACTCCCATTCGCCGTCAAGCGCGTATATTTTGCCACTGTCCGAATAGGGCAGGAAAATCTCGCCGCCCTTGGCCCTGGCTTCGGAGAGGTTGTGGGGCACGGATATAAAGTAAAACATGGCGGCGCAGATGGCCGTGATGCAGATGGCTATGGCTGTAAAGCGTTTCACTGGAAGCGCTCCTTTCACATCGTTGCGTATTGGGTGGTGCCCGAGTTCAAAAACAGTATAGCGTTTTTCTATTATAGCCGCAATAATGTGATTGGTTATGGCAATTTCATCAAGAGGTTTGGCGCCTTAAGGTTAGGGGTTTGCCAACACGCCAAAAAACAGGCCGGCCAGCAAAATAATTGCCGCCTTGCCTGTCTTAAAAAATTGTATTATTAAAGCTTGTCAACTGCCTCATAATCAATTGTAAACCATTTTGTCTTATCCTCCGGGTTTTCATTAAAATCTGGGCGGCTTATAACTATGCCCATTTTAACGAGCTTCCTAAAATGTTTTTTAATCACGTCTGCAGACCAATATATAAAGTCACTCTTTACCCACTCTTCAAATGTCCTTGATACCCAATACTTACCTTCCTTAAAATTCTTACCGGAAGCTTCGTTTTTCTTGACATGTTTATTCAGCTTCCCCAAAAGGACAGTTTCGTCAAAACCTAAGATTTTAACTAACTCAGGGTTGACGGCTGTGTAATCATCATTAATTATCATAATAAAGGCCCCTCTCTTTTTTTATAGTATACTAGTATTTTTTACATATATCAAACTTAGAAACAAAAAGTTTTCTGTATATTCAACACAAATTTATAGGCCTAAATTTTTATAGCTTAATTTTACAGACTTTATAATACTATACACCGTATAATATCGCATAAATAAATATAATAAGATTTTAGGGGCTTGCCCCTATAAGAAAGGGGTGGTCGAATGGCGATACAAGCCACCGGGATACTTATGGAAGGTTGCGTGCTGGCATTTCTCGAGCGTGAGGATACTTATGGCTACATCCTTACCCAGAAGCTAAAAGAGACGCTGGCCGTTTCGGAATCCACACTATACCCGGTAATGCGGCGGCTTCAAACGGACAAATGCCTAACTGTGTACGATATGCCGCATAACGGGCGTAACCGTAGATACTACCGTATTACTAAGCAAGGGGCCGAACGGCTTAATGTTTGTAAAAAAGAATGGAATGATTTTAAAGAAGAGGTTGACAAGATTATATTTTATAAGGAGGGGCACACAAATGGATAAAACTCAATACCTGGCGCAACTTGGCCAGCTTCTCAAAAGCCTTCCGCCAGATGAAATAAAAGATGCACTGGATTATTATGACGGTTATATTTCTGATTCAGGCAACGAGGCGGATACCATCGCGAAGCTGGGGGCACCGCGGGAAGTGGCGGCGCAGATTTTAGTGAACTATGTTACATTGCAGAACAATGCAGAGGTACCCCGCGGCAAAGGCACCGGCGCCAAGGTGATATGGGCTACATTGATGGTACTTGCTTCTTCTGTAGCTTTACCGCTGGCAGTAGCAGCTGTTTTATTAATAATAAGTTTGTTTGTAGTAATTTTGTGCATAGGCATAAGTGGGGTGGCCGCGATATTTGCGGGGGTAGTTGGATTTATGACCGTGCCCTTCGTTATGTTTGAACATTTTGGATACACAATGTATTCTGCCGGCATGGGCTTTACAGGTGTTGGCTTCGGCCTTATCCTAATTGAAGCTACAAGGGTGTTATGGCGTTCAGGGGCCGGCGGCTTGCTAAAAATAATGAGTGGGATAAGCGGGAAGGTAGGTAAAAAATAGTGATGGAAAATAACAATAGCAACAACCGGCAGCCTATGGCAGGCTATCCGGAACCGGCGGTGCCTAAATTTGAAAGGCCCCCCACCCGTAAACGCAGAAACTTATGGACGCCCGGCGGGGTTTTGCTGTTTATTGGCATTATATTAATGGCAGCCGGTTGGCTTAACGGGGCGCGGGGTGGCGTTAACTTATCCCTTTCAAAAAGGTTAGGCTTAAATTTTAACGTACCCGGCATAGGTGAGGGTAGTGGCACAGAAATGATTACCGATTCAAGTGAGCCGTTTTCAGAAATAGAAATTAACTCGGATTTTGTTAACGTTTATTTTGAAGAAGGCGGCAATTACGGTTTTGAAATAATTATGCCGGAAGGTTATGAGCCGGTATGGTCTAATGAGGGCGGTAGGTTATATATTGATACATCCGGAGGGGATGAGGGGGGCTTTCACGCTACGGTTGGCATGTCATTTGAAGATGATGCAGCTGTTTATGTTTATTATCCCGAAGGTGCCCGGTTTGATTATGTAACGGTTATATCCGGGAGCGGGAGAATCAGGGGCGAATTGCCATACGTCGGGAATTCACACTTTGAAACAGGCAGCGGCGGAACGGAGCTTACATTTAACAGCGGCGCGGAAATTTTTGCGGAATCGGGTTCGGGCGATATAGATTTAATTAATAATGGCGATGAAAATTTACATGCCCGTTTGGAATCCGTCTCCGGCGACATCACAGTAAAAAATAATGCATGGAATGGGCTTGAAGCCGAAACCGGAAGTGGCTCAATTGATATAGAAGCCGTGTTGCTTGGCGAAACGAATTTGAAAACCGGTTCCGGCAATGTGGAGGTTTACTCTGCTCTTGATGGCTCCTTCGGGTATGAATTATCATCCGCCTCCGGAGATATTGATGTAAATGAAGAAGGCTTCGCCAAACGCGCCAGCCACAATGCCGATGCGGATAATGTGGTAAAGGTAGATACCGGTAGTGGAAGTATAGATTTGGAGTTAAGGTAAGTGGCTTTTGCTTCCTGATTGCCGCTTATTTTATCAATGTAGTTGGCGAAACCTGTTTGAAAACTATCATCCCATTGAATTCATCTTTAGGTGTAATGGTTTGGGTGTAGAAAGCCTTACTCAGTTTTTGCCAACTGTATATCCCTACGTTTAATGATGTTATAGTTTGTTTATTTGACAAGATAGGTTGCCAAGTTTCATCAGCCATAAGCTTTGTGAAGTCTAAATAATAATAATTACTGGCCACGCCGTTTAATTGGGCAGATAGTGCATTAGTATTATTTACGCCCATTTTTGTAAAGCTGCCGTTATCGTTTTGGGAATTAAAATTTGTTGACGATGCATCTGTACCAATAGCAAAATAATTTTCACCATATTTATTTTTTAATAGTTCGCCAAGGCATGTATAGCCTGAAACGGAAGTTTTGCCAATATGCCCATTATGGCCGTTAATAAAAACCATGCCGCCACTATGCTGCAAGAACCAATCAACCTTAGCCGCCATGTTTTTATCCCTTATTGTGCTATAAGCATTATTGCTTCCTATAAGCTCGCTACATTCATAAATTGTATTAGCGCATTCTAAAGCGAAATCAAAAGCCTCTTGCCCAGATTGGGCTACGATTTTACTTTCGGCTAAAGCCATATCTTTAGATAATGATAAAGCGCCTGCTTTTGCTTTGTTTAATGCTTCCGCGGATAGTGACGCCAGGGATGCATCTGTTAAGCCTGCAAAAGCAGCTTTGTATTTGGCACTTATATCGGGTGCGGATTTATCTAAGACAGAAAACAAATATTCTTTGTTATTGTCATAACGTTGCATATCCATTCCGTAAAAGTGCAAATCTTTTCCGGATGGGGCAGTTTCATTGTATTTTCTCATCCATTCAACTAAATCAGCCATTTCTTGTGTACGGTATATAGCAAAACCAATTTCAGATACAACTTCTTCAGCTGTGCCTTCTGACCCATGTATATAAGCGTCAACTTTTAAGGCGCCGCCAAAATCCCCTTCTATAATAAATATCCGGCAGCCATTGTTTTTAACTAACGCTTGGAATACCTCTAATTTCATTTGGTGGTATTCTTTTACGCCGTGGCTTGATTCGCCAAGCCCAACTATTTTTACGTTTTGGGGCATTTTTATTTCTGCGGTGTTATAGAGTATGCCGGGGTTATTAGCCAAGAGTGTAGTATTTTCAAAGGTTGAAAATACAAAAAAGTATATAAGCAATACTGTTATGAAACTAAAATATTTTTTAAACATTTTGCGTCCCCTTATTTTTTTAGATTATATTCTTAGTGTAAAGTGATTTAGACTTTATTGCACCATAGGCATATATGGTTGCCATATAGCCAACTACTAATAGGGGTATAACCCTTATCAGCACAAACGGTGTTTCAAATAGAAATGCCTTCCAAAACATTGAACCTGTCATGCCCCAGAGCCCTTCGGTATAATATAAGCTTCTTATATCAAAGAACACGAAATCTTTTGGAATGGCTATTATGAAATACGCAAGCATAATTATAAATGAGATAGTGCTTTGTGTTGCAAACCTTTTATAACGGCCCATTCTTGATTCTGTGTCGGAAAATATATCCCCGTCCTGTGCTTTATTAGGTATTGGAAGAAAATATTGGGCCCCGGACCTGGGTGTGCCATAAACATGCCTCCAACCAGCATCTTCAAATAATGTACAGTATTCATCAAATTTAGCCCCATTTGGGAATTGCCTGTAATCAATTCTATATGATGAATTTTTGGGTTTGCCCTCTTTAAAAGTGTATACCCCCAATGAATTATATTTTTTTAGGTGGAGGCCTTTTTGAGCCATTTGATTTAAATATTTTTCCTCCCCTTCAAAATCCGCGATAAATTTAAATTTTTTCATTGTCAGTTACCCCCTAGCACTAAATTTTCAGAAATGGCTACTAAATGTTTTATGCGGCCAACCTCTAGCTTTAAAACTTCGGAGCCCTCAGGGGTTAATGTATAGACCCTCCTGCGTTTGTCATTGCTGGGGACTTCGCAAATTAATTTTTGTTTAAGCAAATTATCAATTGCACCATACATTGTGCCGGCGGCAACCCGTACCTTGTTGTTGCTTAGCTCCTCTACCCTCTGCATTATTGCATAACCATGAGAAGGTTCTATCAGGGAAAGCATTATATAGAATGTTGTTTCTGTTAAGGGCAGTAATTTATTAAGGTTCACTTTTATTCCTCCAATATACAGCTGCACAATATATCGTTTGACTGTATATTTGAATTATATATCGTCAAACTGTATATGTCAATAGAATATTGTGGAATACATTTAGGCCGTGATATAATATTTAGAAATAGGCGGTGGTTAAAATGAAATATATAAGGGCCTTTGCCTCATATATTTTGGCATTGTTTCTATGCTCTTGCGCCACGAAAAATGAGGAATATAAAATAACACTTGATAACAAAATATTTTCAGTAGATATGGTTAATAAAGAGATCTCATCTGATGGGCAGATATATAATTAAAGATGTATTGATTTAGCATACCCTTTGGCATATGTGTTCTGGCTGCGCTGAAAATGCGCTGAAGTGGCAACTGGTTGGTTTGCAAAATGCCAAGTGGGGGCTGATATATAAGGTAGGTTGAGGCATGGTAAAAAATTATGAAGAATTTTGTACGGAGTTGGTTAAGGCTGGCTTTTCTATGGCATCTGGTGGAAATAGCGATGGCATTTTTAGTTTAATTGAGCATGGATGGAATGATACCCCTATAGATAGCCCTATACAATGGCATACAGGTGATAAAGACACCGACCCATGGGAATGGCGTATAAGGGTTTTAGATGAGCGCAACGATATTGCCTATGCAAAATTATTTTTTAAAAAGGCTGGGTATATAACTAAAGAGTGGTATCCATATTTTCTTGCCGCCCGCAGAAAAAATAAGGGCTTTGAGGAGGAGTATTCTGACGGGTCCATAAGCCATTATGCAAAGCGTATTTATGATACGGTTGTAAAAAATGAATACTTGCCGCTGCATGAAATTAAAAAGGCGGCTGGTTTTGGGCCGGAAGACAAAACTAAATTTGATAGTGCGTTAACCGAGCTGCAAATGAAATTGTATTTAACTATTTGTGGCCGGCGCCAAAAAGCTATACGGGCAGGCAGTGAAGGGTGGCCGTCTACAGTATTTTGTTCCGTTGAAAAATTTTTTGGTGACAGTGTATTTGAAAAAGCAGGGCTTATTAGTGCAAATGAGGCGATAGATAAAATAACAGCCCAGATATATATGCTTAACCCCGGTGCACCAAAAAAGAAGGTAGAAAAATTTATCAAAGGGTAGGGAATGTTTTATTTTTATACGGATTAATTGTTCATATGAAATCTGATTTATTAGTTATTGTCAGGCGGCGGCTTACGGGCCGCCTCAATAATTTCATCAGAAATACCTAACCCCTTCAAAGTTTAGATAGTTTCGGCGGAATCCGGCCCCCCGGGCAAATAGCGCCTGCGCTATTTCACATAGCACGCGCGGTTTTGCCCCCACTATGTTTCCCTCTAAAACAGCCATATTTTTCACATCTTTTTCATTCTCTTTGAAATTCCCATGCCCTCTCTGGAACATTTCCCAAATTGGCTTAATTTTGTTATATAAACCTTAATTCTTTAATCACATCAAAAATTCTACCGCTCTGTTTTATCTACCCCTTTAAAATCAAATAACCC
>JAITVM010000119.1 GCA_031285815.1 Clostridiales bacterium
TTTAATATAAACGACGGGGCATCTATTGAAGGCGGCATATCATATACCAGCCAAGAAAATAATATTAATATGTCAGGCTCTGCCAATATAAAACAAGACCCTGAATTTAAACAAATGCAGCTGCCGGAACAAACAGGCCCAAATTATTTTAGTATACTTGGCTCTTTAGCCGCAATAGTTATTAGCTGGTTCATTATAAAAACATTCTTCCCCCAATTTTTTGACAACTCAAATATTCTTTTGAAGAGCAAGTTTTTAGAATCGTTAGCACTTGGTGCCAGTTCGATCATTTTATTTATCATATTAGTTATTTTAGGTTTTTTGGTAGACCCACCCCTTGCCGGGGCCATAATTTCCAGTTATATCTCCCTCTGCCTGGTTTCTGTATATATATCATTGGCTGTTTTTTCAGTAAATATCGCCAGGTCATTTAATTCTATGAATAATTTAGGCTATTTTATAGCAATATGTTTTGTGTCATTGGGCTATACCCTTATTAAAATTTTCATGCCATCATCTATATTGATTTTGGGCCTTATATTAGGCATATTAGGGATTGGCTTTACATTTTCCGGCCTATTGTTTTCCAGAAAAAATTATATTGAGAATATGCAGAAAAAACCGCCCGTTGGCTTAGACAATTTTAATTAACCTAAAATGGCCGGTAACCCACACAGTTAGGGGGTTACCGGCCTAAAATATTAATGTTTTTAAATTTTATTAATTACCAGCCCCTTGCTTCTCGGTCAATAACATATTCCGTGTCAAACATATGTTTAACCTTTTCGTGCTGGTTCCGTAATGTTAAACCATCAATATTTTTTCTGTCTTCATATGCATAGCGTTCGTAAGATTTTGAATATGGGTACACAGATACACCACAGTGTATATTAAACCCACCTACATCTATCAAATAATTTATTTTTTCCATGCCTGCATCTTCATGTTTAATAAAATCACCGTAGGGGTACAAGAAAACCCTGGTCGGCCCAACCAGCGGCTCAACCTCCCGTTTCCAGTCATCTGTATCCTCTTTAAAGTATTCTAATGTAATTTGGGACATGTGTGGGTGCCCATAAGAATGTGACGCAAAAGTCCACCCCAAGGATTTCAGTTCCTCTATAACAGGCTTGACTGCTTCAACCTCTATTTCCCGGGTTGGCGACCCTTCCTGTGTCCTATATCCCAAAATGCCCTCATACCCTGTTAATCCAATAACACCACGTGCGCCATCAAATGAAAAATCTGGGTGCTCTTCTAAAAAACGCTCAACAATTGTTATGACCTCTGTATCATAAGAAATAACCGGGTTGCCGCTTAAGTCCTCTGAATAATTAGCTATTTCGCCTTGTTCATCTAATACTAATTTGTTGTTGCACCCGTCTTCTATCATATAAGGGTAATAATTTACATCGTCCATAGAAATAACCATGGGCTTCTTTCCCTCCGGGAAATCAAAGCTAACCCGGGCCATGCTGGTAACACCGTTTTCATCTGTTACAAAATCATAAACTTTATTTATATCCACTAAAACAAAACCATTATTATAAGCCTGTTCCAACAGCCTCTTGCATTCCAGTGCCGTAGCCATATAGTCGTCCATGCCTTTTGAGCTTGCATCCCCGTTAAAAGCCCTATCATTATACGCTATTAGCGGATGAAAAAAAATATGGTCAACATAGCCGCCATATGGCACCAACACAGCATCTTCATATGGGTTTTTCTGGGCTATAGGTTCATCAGGCGGGCCAATTTCGGATATAGGGTTTTCTGGCCCCTGCCCTAAATTTTCACCGGCCGCTTCTGCCGGTATTATTTCCGGGCCAGTGCCTAACCCTGCTTCAGGTACTTCCGGTGTAGGGCTGTTTTCTGAAATTATTGGCTCATCAATATTTATTTCTTCTGTAAAATTCGTTTGCTCTGCCGCAGGCTTTAATAATGTGCCATCCATAAGCATAGTGTATGCAGCGCTAGACACCCCGGCTATACAAATAGCCGCAGCAGCCAACAGAAAGGCAGTATTCTTTTTCATTAAATTAATCCCCTCCCTTACTTTTAATGCTTTTGTATATTATTTATTTCGGTCTAAAAATAATTATTATTACAAAATCATAAACTAGCAAAATTTCCTATGCCAAACAAAATTGCCACATAAATAATACGATAATAAGTATTAAAAAGTTTCAGTATTTGCCGAATTAACCCTTGTAAACAATTAATTAAACAAAACAGCACTTTTAGCATCATGGTTTTCAAGCTTGTTTATGAATTAGAAATTTGTTTTGGGTTTATAATCTCTAGATAGGGCAGAGTATTGCCCGAATTAACGAAATGGTTTTACTTTATGTGGAATAATGGTTATATAAAAAGCTGCAGGGGTTACCGGCAGCCATAAGTACTCTCTTATTTTTTATTTTCTTTTTTATCATCGTTTTTGTCATCTTTAGTAACTATCGATAATATTTTAGGCAGCACAGACAGTATGGACGATACAAGCTCCGGCGAGTCTTTTGCTATACTTAGGAAAGACATTATGCTGTTCACAATAGAAGGGGCATCTTTTTCGTCATTATCTTTTAGTGCTAATTTAGCGGAAGCCTTTTTTGGGTCAGCCCCGTCGTCATCTTTATCACCAATGTTAGTTAAAATTGACAATATGTTTTTAGCATCGTCCAAACCCAAATTAGTACTTGACAGCGCCTTAACAGCTGTGTCAATAGAAGCTTTATTTACTAAGCCGGCAAGGTCCACATCTTTCCCCATAATATTGTCCGCAATATCATCGAGGCCGTTAATAAGGGATTTAAAATCCATAAATTACACATCCTTTTGTTTTTACATTCTTGAGCAAAATTTAGTATCTATAAGAATAATTATATATCTTTTGTCGAATCAATGCAATATCGCAATAGAATTATGTGTAGCTTTACAAGCTATACTGAAATATCTGTTTTTCGCACAGGTTTTTACTGTTCCTGCTCTAATTGGGATTCTATTAAACTATCTATATCCCCTTTAATTGTTTCAAGGTCAAGGGTTTCGGCGATTTCCAGTTCAAAACTAGTCTCAATTTCTTCCTCGCTAACCACAACTTTATCTACTTCATTTTGGATTGTGCTGGTGAACACATGTTTTACCAGCCCTATATTTTCAGCAAAATACATCGTTTCATAATCCCCGGTGCTCGGTGTAGTTATTGAAAGCTCCAGGCAATCAAATTCACCCATTTTAGTTGCCACCTTGACGCCCATGCCAGTAATTTTATATTCCTGCCCAGCTGATTCATCCACCCAGCTAGTGCCTTTTTTTAATGGGCCCTTTAATACCGTAACGCCATACTCTTCTGTCGCGCCCAATGAATCCTCATAGTCTATCGAATTAAAAATATTAGTTAATGTAACGCTTTGGGAATCAAATTCAAATATTTCTGTAACCCCGCTATTATTTACGCTGTTGTCCATAAACAATACCCTTTGTAACTTGCTATCCCCCTCATACAAATAGTAAACTTCCTGCTTCGCTTCAAAGTCATCTGAAGAGTATACATAATGGTTATATTCCGGGGAAACAAAATACGTTTTTGGGTTGGCCGTAGTTGCCGAACACGACACAATCAGTAATAACATAGTTATGCTTAGTATAAGTTTCAATTTGCCAAACATTTTTAACCTCCGTTTATTTTTGTGGCCTTTTCCAGCCTGCTTTTATAACCTGCCTTGCCCTGGCAATAGCCAGCGTGCCCTCAGGTATGTTATCTGTAATAGTAGAGCCGGCCGCTGTATAAGCATTGACGCCAACTTCAACAGGTGCAACCAAATTTGTATTGCACCCAATAAAAGTATTATCTTTTATAACTGTCCTATGTTTACAGGTGCCGTCATAATTAACCGTAACTGTACCGCAGCCAATGTTAGTGCCGCTTCCAACATCAGCGTCGCCAATATAAGTAAGGTGTGGTATTTTTGTTTTATTGCCGACTGTAGAATTTTTTAACTCAACATAATCGCCAATCCTACACTGTTCCCCAACTACTGTATTAGGCCTAATATATGCAAACGGGCCTACGGTAGTTTTTTCACCAATTTGCGAATCCAAAATAATGCTCTGGTCAATTATGGCGCCGTTTGCTATAGTTGAATTAACTATACGCGAATTTGCCCTAATGACACAATCTTCCCCAATTATTGTTGAGCCTTCAATAAACACATTCGGGTAAATTACTGTGTCGCAGCCTATTTTTGCATCGGTTGAAATATAAACCGAATTAGGGTCAATGATTGTTACCCCGTTTTCAATAAACCCCATATTTACCCTAGCCCGCAATTCATTTGCCGCTTGCAGTATTAAATATTTATTGCTTAATGGGACAAACTGGGTAACAGCCCCAACAATAATTTTTAACGATTCATTAAAATATTTTTCTGTATCCGGCCCGCTATAAAGCTCAGCCTTTATTAAATAAACCCCACTATTTGTGCCATCTGTTATAGTCGCAATATCTGCGTCAGCCCCAACAAGGCTGTTCAAATCTTCGAGCTTCAGAAACGGCTTATAGACGTCTAACAATAAAATATAGCTTTCTGGCTCAATATCAACAGGCTCTTCAAAATAAAAAATTTTTTTGCAATTCACAGATTCAGCCAAGCCTTCAACATAGCTGACCATTTTTTTCCCAAGGACCTCTTGCACTTCAATAGGCTTATTGCAATTAAGGCCATCTTTTTCTAAAGATTTATATATTACACAATAAATATTTTTCATACCCAACACCTCAATAAAATAAAAACTTTAAAATTAGCAGCGCCAAACAAATGATAATAGTTTATTATATTATAATATATAAAATTTTTCAATTTAGGTTTTTTTGTCAAACCGGTATATAATTTTTTTCGCATTTGCTTTCGAAAATGCCAAGCCCGATTTTCTATATTTGTGCAAATAATGCTTTTATAATATAATATAGCAAGGTTTAAGTTTTGCGCATTAGTGGCTATCCGGCACCTTAAAAATATTTTATCACTGGGGGTGGTTTTCGTGAAGGCATTAATTGAAATATTTTGGAGTTTTTTTAGGGTTGGCGCATTAACTTTTGGCGGCGGCTACTCTATGCTGCCTATGCTGCAAAAAGAGTTCAGTTCAAAGCCGGGCAATATAACTAATGAAGATATCATTGATTATTATGCCATAGCACAGTGCTTACCCGGTATTATTGCCGTAAACACTGCTATGCTTATTGGCCATAAACAAAAAAAGTCCGCGGGTATGATAACCGCGGGCATTGGGATGGCTATGCCTTCAATAATTATTATCCTAATTATTGCATCATTTATTAATAATTTTACCGGGCTTGAAGCTGTGGCACATGGTTTTAATGGCATCCGGGTAGCCGTTGCCGTTTTAATCCTTAATGCTGCAATAAAAATGTGGAAAAGCGGGGTTAAGGACAAAACCGGCATTATAATATTTATAGCAGCCTTGGCAGCGCTTACATTTTTAGATATTTCACCTATTTTGCCAGTATTAGCAGGGGCAATATGCGGCGTTGTAATAAAAGAAAGGGGTGCTAAGGCATGATATATTTATCTTTATTCGCCGAATTTTTTAAAGTAGGGTTGTTTTCTGTTGGCGGCGGCTTGGCTACAATCCCCTTTCTAAGGCAGCTGATAAATACCCGCGGCTGGTTTACAGAGGCTATGCTAGTAGATATGATAGCCGTTTCAGAATCAACCCCGGGGCCGATTGGGATAAATATGGCCACTTATGTTGGCTATACAGTAGCCGGGCCGCTTGGCAGCATTGTTGCAAGCATAGCTATACTAACCCCATCTTTTATATTTATATGCTTTATTGTTAAAGCCCTTGGGGCATTTTCAGAAAACCGGTTTGTAAAAGCAGCATTTTATGGGCTCCGCCCTGCAGTTGCCGCGTTAATAGCCTCTGCCTTTATTGGGATTATTTTAATAACAGTTTTGAGCCCCGGCCGGTTTAACGGGCCCGGAAATTTTTTTAGCATTATAAATATAAAGCAATTTTGTTTATTTACCGTTTTATTTTTTGCCACAAATAAATGGGTTAAGCTGCACCCGGCAGTTTTCATTGCCGCCTCAGCTATAATTGGCGTAATTTTTAAATTTTAAGCTTGGGGTCAAACCTCACCGGTATAGCACGTAGTAGCAGCAGTTACTTCAATAAGGCCATCTGTACTATATTTGTTAAAAAGGGCCCTGCACTCTTTTACAAACTCAGTATAATCAGGCGAGCCTTCTTTTGGGGAATAAGACCGCGAAAGGTTGCGCCCTACAAAACTTTCTTCATCATAGGATAATTTGTTTTCAAAAACCTTAAAATCACAACCCCCCTCTTTAAAAAAATCTAAATATGCATCTGGGCCGAATTTCGGGCCGGATGATAAACCGTTGAAGCCTTGGCATAATTTCTCACTTATATTTTTGTACTCCTGCCCCATGCCTTCAGGCAGGTCGCTGCTATTATAAACAATCACAACTTTTCCGCCAACTTTAAGGAGCCTTTTGCATTCGGCTTTAAATTTTAGCCGGTCAAACCAATGAAAAGCCTGTGCTACAGTTATAAAATCGATAGAACTCCCGCCTAAATTTATGCCTTCGGCAGAAGTATTGATAAACAAGCAATTGGTGAAACCTTCGAGGTTCTGCCTAGCTTTAGTTAACATTTCTTTGTTTGGCTCAACACAGATAACCCTGCTGCCCCTTTCTGCCAAAAGTTTGCTTAACTTCCCTGTCCCTGCGCCAATATCCGCTATTGTACTGCTTTCTTGGAAACCCACATCTGTATAAAGGTAGTTTATAAAACTTTCTGGGTAAGATGGGCGGAATTTCATGTAAATATCTGCTTTGCCCGTAAATTTTTCTTCATTCATAAATATCCATCACCTTTTGATTATTTAGTTTAATTGGTTTTACTCATAGTATACCACTAAAGGATATGATTATAGAAAAAAATGTAACTACCATATTGACAAATATTAATGCTTGTGTGATAATAATATTTAGTTTTTGGGAGCATAGCTCAGCTGGGAGAGCACCTGCCTTACAAGCAGGGGGTCATAGGTTCGAGCCCTATTGTTCCCATATTTTTATTTTTAGTGTATTGCCCAGTTACATATAGGCCCTGGAGGCATAGCTCAGCAGGGAGAGCACTTGCTCGACAAGCAAGGGGTCACTGGTTCGAGCCCAGTTGTCTCCATCAAAAAACAAACCGCTTAAAATTTATCTTTAGGCGGTTTGTTTTTTAATTAGAGATTAATCATTTAGAGATTGATCATCCTATCCGTGGACAAGTTTTGGCCAAGAATTTTTTAAATGCTATACATTAAACCTAAATAATATGACATCCCCATCTTTTACTACATACTCTTTGCCTTCTGACCTAACTAGCCCCTTCTCTTTACATAAATTATAATTCCCGTGTTCTATTAAATCATTATATGATACTATTTCGGCACGGATAAAGCCCCTTTCAAAATCAGAATGGATTTTACCGGCGGCACCCGGTGCCTTAGTACCTACCCCTATAGTCCAAGCCCTAATCTCTTTTGGCCCTGCCGTCAAAAAGCTCGTTAAGCCAAGAAGCTTGTAAGCTGCCCTTATAAGCCTGTCAAGACCGCTTTCTGTGGCACCTAGCTCCTCTAAAAATATTTATCTTTCATCCGGATCCAACTCCGCTATTTCTT
>JAITVM010000175.1 GCA_031285815.1 Clostridiales bacterium
CCTTCTTTCAGCGCTCTCTTTAAATCTGAAGCGTATGGTAAAGGCCTTGGGCAAAGGCACAAACCTTCTTGATTTTATCTTCTCCACAAAGGTTATTCTAAAATTTGTTTTTAATACGGCGGCCTTTACTCTGTCAGCGGCTTAGGATAGGCGTTTGTCAACAGGTCCCTGCGTGTTCAAAACCGGAGAAATATAAAAAAACCAAGGCCTTTAATTTTTTGCGCTTTGGTTTTTTATATTTATAATGTTTATTGCTGCACCGTTGATAAACAAAATGGGTGCCCTGCCGGGTCTAACATTACTGTAGATGTGTCATAATACTGGGCACTTGCCTTTACTGCACCACATTTAATAGCCAAAGCCTCAGCCCCTTGTAAGTCGCTGACTTTAAAATCTATATGGGCCATTTGCTGCTGCTTGCCATCTTCCCACGGCCAGACCGTCGGCAAGTACGCATCAACCGTTTGAAATACAAGCAATATCCCTTCCGGCGTGCGGACGCCTGCCCATTCACCCCCAGATATCTCTTTTTTCCACCCTGTCAACTTTACATAAAAATCAGCAAGCCCGTTAGCATCTGGGCAATCAAATGCTATCCCTAAAATTGATGAAACCATTGTACCTTCAACCCTTTCCGGCCCATTATTTTTTGGCCAAGTATTTGTGTGCCCTTGGCTATATATCTTATAGTATAATTGGTTTCCGCCTATAAATAAAAGCTTTTTTTAACAAATAAAAAAGCGGGTTGGCATACTCCCGCTTCTCAAGAAAAACCCATCATAACCCCTTACCCCTGTGTACAAGAATTGAAGCCAGGGGAGCCGCAATGCCTAAAACCATGCCCCCAATGTTTATGTTGCCAGCCATGATGTTTAAAATGGTGGCAGTGGTTTCCATGGCCTCCAAATTTATGCTGCATCATAAACTCTTTCATAAGTTTACGGCGCCCCTCAAAATCTTCATCAGGAAATTGTCCGCCATACTGTTTTATAAGCCTTTCTAAATATCCGCTAAACTGAGCTAATTCTTTCTCGTTCAAACAATCAAAAACATCTGGCACGTCAAAACTGCCTTCCTCTATGCTATTAGCCGCCTCTAACCCTGCTTCTGTTAATTTGATAGTCATAGCCCGCTTATCTTCGCCAGACTGCTCCCTTGTTACCAGGCCATTCTTTTCTAATTTGGATAATAATTCTGCTAACGACTGCTTCCTCATGCCCAGTAAAAAAGTCAATTCCTTTTGGCTAATCTCAGGTTTCATTTTAAGCATTGCCAATACCCGCCCCTGGCCTCTATGCGCCTTTCCCATCCGCCCATGGAAATGTGCCCGGTGCATTAACATTTGAAGCTCTTGTAGTTGTTCAGTAATAGTAATTTTAATTTCACTCATAAGTGCCCTCCTAATATAATTTTATTTTAGTCACGTACCTGACTAAAATAAGTATACTATCAATAAAAAAATATGTCAAGTACCTGACTATTTTTTTATTTTATTATACAGCAGGTTTGATTCAATATATTTCAAAAAATATTTTAAATTACCCTCCATTGAGTTATAATAACCAGAGCAGTTAGGCATTATGGGTTAGAAAAAATTGATGCATGGGCTAATTTTTAACTATGCTTTTATATAACAGAGAAATTTGGAGGCTATTATGAAACTTATATCTTGGAATGTAAACGGGTTACGGGCCTGCATGAAAAAAAATTTTATGGATTTTTTTAATTCATCTGATGCAGATATTTTTTGCGTGCAAGAAACAAAAATGCAAAAAGGGCAGGCAGAATTTGATTTTAAAGGTTATAACGAGTATTGGAACTCTGCCGAAAAAAAAGGTTACTCTGGCACGGCAATCTTTAGCAAATCTGAGCCGGTTAACGTTATGTATGGCATGGGCATACCTGAGCACGATTTAGAAGGCAGGGTAATAACCCTAGAATTCAACAATTTTTACTTAATAAATATTTATACCCCCAATTCAAAGCGTGAGTTGGAGCGGCTCAGTTATAGAATGGAATGGGAAGGCGCTTTTTTAAGTTATATTTCACGTTTGGACAAACTAAAGCCCCTTATATTTTGTGGCGACCTAAATGTGGCCCACAAAGAAATAGATTTGAAGAACCCAAAATCCAATACTAAAAATGCAGGGTTTACCAAGGAAGAACGCACTAAATTCCAAACCCTGTTAGACTCGGGGTTTGTTGACACATACAGATATATCAACCCAGACGCAGTGGGGAAATATACTTGGTGGTCATACATTAGAAATGCACGTGCCACAAACGCCGGCTGGCGGATTGATTATTTTATAACCTCAGAAAGGCTTAAGCAAAATATAACCGATGTTGTAATTTACGATACAATATATGGGTCTGACCATTGCCCTGTCGGTTTGGGTATTGATATTTAAAAAAGGAAGAATATTTGTACATTATTTTGTTATCACTATGATGTATTTATCCTTTATACTGACTTACAAGATCAATTGTGGCATTGCCACCTTTTATCGGGCAGAAATAATGAAGCATAGGCTTTTATCGGGGGAGGAGGCTTATATATGCTCATGTTTTTACACGCATCGTTTTTTGGGGCTATGCTGTTATTTTTATTGTATAGGAGAAGGTTTGGCACATTACTGATATTGTCTATCGTTATGTTGTTTTTTTCAAGCAAAACCGTTTATGCAAGCAGCACAAAATTCGATACAGGGAGAAGCCACCATATCAGGGTGTCTGCTTCACTTTTAAATTATGACATAGGTATAAAGGGCATCAGGTACACATTAGTCAAATATGGGGACAGCGGATTTGAAAAGCCAATAAGCACATATGATTTTGAGCCAACTATTTTAAAAGAAGTTAATGAAGCGTTCACGTCTGACAACGGGCCTACCGCTTATAGGGGCATTTCTCCAGATATATACGAGGCTACACCTGGGTATTATGAGATATACCAGGTCATCTCCCCTGGGGATGCTTATTATAACCCTGGCAAAATCAGGTTTAAAATTGACACTAAAGGTGTATTTGAGGCTATAAATACAGATAACTTTAATCAGAATTATGAGCTAAATACAGGAATAATGTACGACCCAGGCGCAGAATCCTACGCATATGATGGGTCTATAAAAAAAAGCTATGAAGGGCAGCGCGCATATTTTTACAACTTCAAGGTTTCAACTAGCAACAAGCTAACCCTTCATAAAAGGGCATCTAGTTACAACAGCAAAGGGCTTTTACCAATAGGCGAGGATTTTTTTGATATAAATAACACAGCATACTATGAATTATTTGTCTTACAAGAGGACACCCGGGAATGGGTCAAGATAAACTACCCAAACACTTCCGGGTCAAATGATAATGATATAGCCGGCTGTTTCCCCGTTGAAATTGAGAAATACGGGGGCGGGTTGCGTGATAATTTTGGTGAGCTAATAAATTATTTTTACAAATATAATTTTGAAATTGGTTTAACCCCAAATATGTCATATAAATTCGAACAAAAATACACGCCTATCAACTTTAGAAAGAACAAGGATGGCGACATTGCACCAATGTTCACTTTCTATATTAAAACTGGCGAAAGCTCAGAAATAGAATACGCAAAAATGGGCAAGGATACTTATGAGTATTACGCCGGGGCATACCATTATATATTTAATCAAAACAAAGGCAACATATCAAGGGACTTAATAGTAGAAGAAAAAGTTTATAAGAACTCTATCCCCGGGCTGAACATTGACCGGAGGTCTAATATTTCTATTATATTTCTACTCAATATTGATAGCAGGGATGTTGAAGACACTTCCTCTTTCAGCGTTTCAGAATCTTTAGACGGCGCCATAAGTTATGATATCCCCAAGAATATTGAATTGCCACCTTTCGAAGAAGATAATTTAGAAGATGCCCCCTTACCAAATATTGTTTTGGATGACCCAAAGGCTTATGAGGAGCCAACAGGGGAAGACACCGGAACCACAAGCGATACAACGGGAAATACATGGCCAACAGAAAACCAACCGGAAGAGCAGCCTGACGCAACCGGCAATGAAGAAATTGCCAACCCAGAACAAAATGCGCCTAATAACCCTATGGCTTCTGTGCCTGCATCAAATGAAACCCCTCAAGAAGAATTGTATGTTTTTGAAGAAGAGCCGAGCAACTCAAAGAGCCAGTTAACTATATCAAACAGCACACAATTAATATCTGGTTATGAAGGCACTAAAGAACAAAACAGCGCTTCATACATCCCCTTGTTATTATTATTTTTTGTGCTTTTGACAGGCGCCCCATATATACTATACACCAATAAGTACACAAAAAGGCGCAGGCGGCGTAAACGGGCCAAAATAAATTCAAAGCTAAATTATACTTTTAATAGGGTTGTACGCAGTTTCAAAAGCTATTTTTAATTTTTTTATTACCCAAAGGTGCGGCCATAACGGCCGCCTTTTTTATGTAAAAATAAAAAAAGCAGCGGCTTAACTGCTTTAATTATACCAGCCTATGGGGATAGCATCAGATATTTTTTGCCCCCAATTTTCTGAAACTGCGCTGCGCGTAGCTTGGATTGCCGTCACTTTATATTGAATGTCAAATACTGTGCCCATCTCAAAATCCCGGCTTTCGGACATATCACCTTCTTCACCGAAATTCCCGCCAAGCTCCCCCAGTATTTCCATAATAACCTCACCAAGCTCTATACTAGAATTCGTTTTTAGTACCGCATAATACCCGCCATCTATCTTCATCCATTTATCATTGCCATCAAGAAGCATGTCAAACTTGACAACCTGGGCTAGCCTTTCATCATCAAGGTACCAAATGCCATCAACTAAATCATAGTCGCCCCTGAAATGTGCAGGGGGGGCACTTGGCAACCGCGCTTCGGTACACCCATCAAATAACAATTGTAAAATCGCATTATTGTTGCCACTGTTAGAAAGTTTAGACATATTGGGGCTATTTAATTGGACAACCTCACCTGGCAATTTATTGCTAGCGCTAATAATTTCAGACAATATTATATCTATGCTTGATGTAGACACATTAACCGGCGTAGACTCTTTAGATGACATATACCAAGCATACGTACCAGATATAGCTATTGAAATAATTAATAAGGCGGCAACTAGAGCAGTTATACGCTTATTAGTTTTCATCAAGGCCATCCCCCAAACTGAAACAGTTGCTTTACCTACACAAATTTAAAATAAAACAAACCGCCTTAATGTGTTAAATTTGTAACTTCACCACACTAATCATAATATAAAAAAATAACACGCTAATTACGTGTTATATAACAAACCGATATCTTATATAATTTTCTATTTAACTAATTATAAAATCAGGGCATTAACCCTTTGGAAATAATATCTGCCACAGAACCCACTACCTTGCCAACCTTTTGCTTCATATCTTTATACGCAGAAGACATAGTGTAGCCGCCATAATGGAGAATCATTGGAAGGTCGTTATAGCTGTCGCCAACTGTTATAATATCTGTAGCCTGAATCCCCATTTTGTTAATATAATGCTGCAGGCCGGTTAATTTAGTTTCGCCATATGGGTTTAAATCAATCGAATCAACATTGGCATTTATGGTTACTAACCCACCAAATTCAAGCTCCATACTGGCTTTTGCTTCAAATACTTCTTTTACGCCATCATACTTTGTATCAATTTGATAAATTTGTGTATGGCCTTTTATGTCAACACTGTTTAGCACGCCAGTATGATAAGCATTTTTATATTTTCCTTCAGCATAGTTATCATCGTACACATACCTCCCGTATTTATCGGTCAAAATAATATATTTGCTAAGCTTAATTGACTGGCTATTAATAATTTTACCGACAATGTCTGTAGCCATAGGGCTTATGTATATTTCATTTAAGTTGCTATCATAAATAGTACAGCCATTATTGCAGATTATAAAATCTACATCCAAATTATTTTCTAAAATTGCATCGCGGGCCGTGAAAAGGCACCTGCCCGTAACAAGCCCAAATTTATTGCCCGCTGCTTTCCACTGCCCTATCGCCTTAATTACTTCTTTTTTAATGCCCCCGCCAATAAACAAGGTCCCGTCATAGTCACTCGCCAATATTTTCATAAATCCCCCTAATAATAATTGCTTTAAGCTTTATCAGCCCCATCAATTAAGCCCTTTACAACCTGCGATGCAATCAAAATCCCAGCCGCAGGCGGCACAAAAGGCGAACTGCCAATAATACAGCGTTTTTTGTTCGTAGTAATTTCATCTGTTGCCCCTGGCGTGATAGGCGGCTCAGTAGAATATACAACCTTCAGCTTTTTTATGCCCCTTGCCCTAAGCTCCTTGCGCATAACTTTCGCAAGCGGGCAGGCACTGGTCTCAAAAATATCACAAGCCACTAATTTTGTAGGGTCCAGTTTGTTGCCGGTACCCATGCAGCTGATAAGCGGCACATTTAAATCTTGGCTAATTTGCGCCAGCATAATTTTCGAAGAAACTGTATCAATGGCATCTACCATATAATCAAAATCCAAATAATTAAACAAATCTTTTGATGCACCAGTATAAAAAATATTATAAATATCAGCCACAGCTTTAGGGTTTATGTCTATAACACGCTGCTTTATAACTTCAGTTTTCATCATCCCCAGCGTTTTGTGTGTAGCTATAAGCTGCCTGTTTAAATTTGTTATGCTAATGGCATCATTATCAACTAATGTAAAATGCCCGACCCCAGAACGGCAAAGGGCTTCCACAACATATGAGCCCACTCCGCCCAAACCAAAAACAGCTACATGTTTGCCAAATAATAATTTTTGGTTCTGTTCGCCAATAATTAATTCTGTCCTCGAAAATTCGTTTATCATAATATTAATTACTCTCTATCTCATCAAAATTTATGGGCAATAAAGGTTTTTTTTGCGGCAGTTCAAAAACAGCTTGCCTATTTTGAATATCTGTAATGCTAACCGCTTTATCTTCGCCCTCAAAAACATCCATCATATATCTAAAAGCAAATGCCGACCCAATTATAAACAGTACTATGACAAAAATTATGTAATTATTTTTTTTCGGGTAGAGCTTTTTGTTCCTTTTTTTCTTCCACTTAGATTCTTTTTTTTTCATATGATACTTCCTTCCTCAGGATAAAACGCTTATATCCTATATAGTTTTATATTATAACAATTATATGCAGCACTATCAATGCCAATGAACCAGCTATTTTCACTATGCACAAAAAAAAGCGCCAAAGGCGCCCTTGTTACTCTGTTTCTGTGGCAGTAGATTTGTCCCTGATAGCTTTAGGGTCTTTCTTTGCTTTTTTTTCATTCCTATTTTTAGCCACGCAATCATCTCCTCAGTTTTATAATCAGAATATACTATTATTATTAATAAAATCTAAAAATAAATTCATAATTTCAAAATATTGTTATTTTTTGGTTGCATTTATTATTTGGACAGGATAAAAAAACACACCCGCAGGTGTGCATATAATCTGGTATTATATATAGTTAAAACTTCTGTTTATAACTTTTGCTAAATGTCTCATTATTCATATTGCTAAAAATATCACCAACTGTTTGGCCGTTTTCGTCTAGCACAGTTAGGGTTTTATAAATAGTCTGCGTAGTAGCGTCCATTTCAAACAGCAAAGTTTCCTCGCCAGATTTTACCTGGATCTGGAATGCCGAGCCTGAAACAAAGAAGCTGACCAACTCGTATTCATAAGGCAAATCTGTAGTTATTAGGGCCTTAAATTCTTCTTCGGTAAAAATTTTGCTCCCCTCTTCTGATTCCGCTACGGCCTTTACATCCGCATGTGCGGCTAAAGACTCAAAAAACTTCCGCTCTTCCTCTGAGATAAGTATCTTTGGCGCTTCAGCAACTGCCTGCTCTTGAGTAAGGTCCTTACTAAGGTATGGTATCTCTTTACAAGCGCCCAGGCTTAATATAGATATAATCGATACTGCAAATAATGTACATATTCTTTTCAACATATGAACCTCCATTTATTTAATCGCCTTTATTAATTCACATGGATTATTATACACTATTTTGCGGCTTTGGAAACATTAAATTTTCGTACATGCAAACTCAAATCATCATAATGATTTATTAGCTATAGTTAAAAAAACCATGGCTACTGCACGCATAATATATTTTTGCACCCCTTACCCTTGGCATACGCACAAAGCCCCCCTGTTCCGGGTAAAGCTTTATAATCAAAACCCTGTCGCTTGAGGCACAGGCTATAAAACTTATATAATGCCCTTTATCCATAGGGTGGCTAAAAGTGGCATATAACTCGCCTTCTATATCTTCAATTTCTATTTTATGCGCTTCATCCGCAGGCTCAGGGGTTAGCGGCATAAGCTTCCGGCCACAACACGAGATATCTGCCTCTGTAGTAGATGTTAGGATATTACCACAAGTGCCGCAGGTATAAAATTTTATTTTTTTCATATTTCCACCATCCAAATCATTAGACTCTAAATCCCCCACCAATATTTTTTCTACATTTACATTTAATATTTTTGCAAGCTCTTTCAATAGTGATACATCGGGGAACCCTAGCCCCCGTTCCCATTTCGAAATAGCTTTGTCGCTTATATTCATTGCGTCGGCTAGCTGCTTTTGTGTCAGGCCCCTCTCCTTGCGTAAACCGAGGATTAGTTTCCCTGCTTTTTTGCAATCCATAACTCCCACCTCATCATATTTAATCATATTTTATATACCTAATGCAATAAACGGCCCGTTTAGTTAGGGCAAATATAGCATAAAAAAACAGGCGTTTAATAAACGCCCATCCCTTAACCTTTAATTTGCCCTGATTTAATACAGCTTTCAATTTCAGCTTCCCATTTAGCAATCCGGGTATTAAGGTTCATACCATGCGGCCGGACAATCCTCCCAACACGGTACAATTCATCCGGCTCCCCATTAAATTTATTAAGTATCTGATGGGAAATTAAAATTGCTGAATAGCCGCTATCTTTTAAATAACCTTTTAATGAATCATCAAAACATCCAAACGGGCATGTAAAAGCATCTGGCTTTGCACCCAAATGTTCCTTAAACGCGGCATTTATTTTTTCTATATCTTCAAAAAGTATTTTTTTATACTCTTCTTCAGATTCCGACTTCTTTTTTAGTGCCCCGCTGCGCTTTCTTGTATTATGCATATCATATGTGTGGCTTAAAAATTCGCCCACTCCAGAATTCCTCATCTCTTTAACTTCATCCCAAGAGACATAAGCATAATCCACATTCATATCTATGCCTTCTTGGGAATACCTATCTGTAAATTCCCCGACTATAGAAAAACATGCTTTCATATCATGTTCTTTAAGGATTGGGTATGCATAAATATAATCGCTTTGAAAGCCGTCATCAAATGTTATCATAACTGGTTTATCCGGCATTTTTTTGCCTTTTTTAGCATAATTAATCAGGTCAGAAACTGTTACTGACGTGTACCCTTTGCTTTTTAAAAGTTTCAGGTCGTTTTCAAATTCAGTAGGCGTTATAACATATTCGCCAAGCCTCGAATTTTTTTCCGAGATTTGATGATACATTAGTACAGGCAAATATAATTTTCTGACCTTTTTAGCCTGTAAAACCGGTTGCGGGGATAAGATAAAAAAAATAGATATAAACAAAAATAATTTTTTCCTCATTTGCTTCTGCAGGTAAAAACCGGCAACTAGTCACCTCTTTTTATTTAGTATCTAATTATATTCCCCTTAATTCTGCTTCTTATGAACAAATTTTAAAAACAGGCCATCCATTAAATATCAACATATTAACCATTTGCTACAAATTATCATAATACGCCTAAATCCCCAGCTTATTTTTTAGGGCCTAATCAAAATCATTTATACTTATATCCATATATAAATTAGTATTAATTTCGATATCGATGTTCTCCCGCCAACGGTTATATTCCCTATCAAAAAATATTTTTTTCTGCCCATCCACATATTCAGAATAGGCTTGCTGGCGTAGCCATTCTTGGCTAATGCCACCACCGCTATAATTAGCTTCAAAATATTCTGTAAAGCCGCCCTCGCTAACCACAACATTTTTAGTAATGCTTTCAAACAGTTTTAAGTATAAAGCATTTTCTTCGCTTATCTTATTAATTTCATTTTCAGATAGCGAAATCTTGCGGATAACCTCATCCGGCACATTTTTGCTAAGCGAGTTTTTATAAAGCATAACTTTATCATTATCTTCTGGGGTTAATAAAATATTTCTTTTTTTTGCTTCTATATTGCTTATTTTGACAAGGCATAATGTCTCAAAGGCATTTTGTTTTGCTATCTCTTCTGCCGACATATCGTCAAAATCAACTTTCCAGATTTCTACAGAGCCCGTTTCCTCAAAACGCTTTTTTTCTTCATATAGGTATAACTTATATTCTTTTTCAGAAACAAGCTCATTAGAGATATTGGCCACAGAATGGGCCTTTGTTATGCTTCTATATGCAATAAACCCACATACAGAAATAATAATAGCTGTTACTGCTAGGATAATAATTTTCTTCATGAGGCCCACCTACCAAATAATTATGCCCCTGGCCATAAACCATCAAAACAGCCCCTTTTAAACAACATTAGTATTATGGGCCGCTTTACAGGTAGCATTGCTACAGTTTACTTATAATCTGCCTCAACTCTTTTATGTCTAGCTTCTTGTCCTCATCGGCCATATAATTTAGATAAGGCTGGAGCTTTGATGAAAATATAAGTTTGCCCTTATATTCAACAAGCATAGCCTTAAGCCTAAAAATGTCCACATTTGCATCCGGCTTAAACGACATTGTAATTATTGAGTTTTTTTGAATTATAGAAATTATTCCTTTTTCATGTGCTTCAGATTTAGTAATTGCTATGTCTAAAAGGTTTTGGACCTGTGCTGGGAGGTCCCCATACCGGTCTTCTATCTCTTCTTGTATATCATCATAATCATTATCGTCTTTAATAAGGGAAATCTTTTTATAAATCTCTAGTTTTTGTTCTTCATTTTTAATATAGCTGCCTGGTATGAATGCGCTTATACTTATATCTATTAATGTTTCGAAATCTTCGCTTATGCTCTCGCCCTTAAGGCGGCGTACCTCTTCATCTAAAAGCTTGCAATACAGGTCGTAGCCAACTGCATCCATATACCCATGCTGCTCTGAGCCTAACAGGTTGCCTGCACCCCGTATCTCTAAATCCCGCATCGCAATCTTAAAGCCTGAGCCAAACTCAGTAAACTCGCGGATAGTTTGCAGCCTTTTTTCAGAAACTTCATTTAACACCTTATCTTTACGGTACATAAGGTAAGCATAGGCTATCCTTGTTGACCTGC
>JAITVM010000177.1 GCA_031285815.1 Clostridiales bacterium
GTTAATACGGCTGCCTCCATCCCATTATCTTTAAACATTTTTATATAGCTGGCCTGCTGCTGCTCATTTGTAACGTAATAAATTTTATTCCCGGTTTTCTCTTTGTTCTTTTCTGTAAATTCATTAATAGTTAAATATGCTGATTCAGTAGTTTTAAAAACAAGGGACTCTTTTACTTTATCATAAAAGCTCCTTTCCCTAATACAGCCGTATTTAATGAAGGGGTTTATATCGTTCCAATAATTATTGTAGGTTTCCCTATCGTTTTTAAAAATAGAATTTAATTTATCCGCTACTTTTTTAATAATATACCCCGACATTTTTGAAACATTGCTATCATTTTGCAAAAAGCTCCTTGATACATTTAGCGGCAAATCAGGGCAGTCCATAACACCTTTTAATAGCAGTAAAAATTCCGGGATAACCTCTTTAATATTATCCGCAATAAAAACCTGGTTATTATATAATTTTACCTGGCCTTCTATGCTTTCAAGTTCATGCTTAAGTTTTGGGAAATATAAAATACCTTTTAACCTAAATGGGTAATCCATATTCAAATGCATCCAAAAGATAGGCTCATTAAAATCCATAAAGACTTTACGGTAAAACTCCTTATATTCCTCATCCGTACATTCATTTGCCGGCTTTAGCCAAAGCGGCGATGGGTCGTTAATAGGCTCTGCCGGCGTTTCATTTTCTTCACTGCCTTCTTTTCCCTCTTCTTTTTCTTCTTGTTTTTCATCTTCTTTTTTAGGCAATGTATCAAAATAAATCCCTACCGGCATAAAACCACAATATTTCTCAATAACCCCGCGCAGTTTATATTCTTCTAAATATTCTTTACTCGAGTCATTAATATATAATGTAATTTCTGTACCGCGTGAAGTTTTATCCCCATCGGTGAGCTCAAAAGTTGAACCGCCTTCACTTACCCATTTAACTGCCTTTTCATCCTCTTTAAAAGAAAGCGTATTTATTTCAACTTTATCAGACACCATAAATGCAGAATAAAAGCCCAACCCAAAATGGCCGATAATTTCATTTTCTTTATCAAGTTTATCCCCGTATTGCTCCATGAACGCAGTTGCCCCAGAAAAAGCAATTTGGTTTATATATTCTTGGACCTCAGCCCCTGTCATGCCGATCCCGTTATCAATAAATTTAATTACCTTTTCTTCTTTATTAAGCTCAATATTAATTTTATAGGCTTCATTTTCCGGCAATTCCCCAGCCTGGCCCATATCGGCAAGTTTTTTAAGCTTAGTAATAGCGTCACAAGAATTGGAAACCAATTCCCTAACAAAAATATCGGTGTCAGAATATAGCCATTTTTTTATAACCGGCAATATATTCTCACTATTAATTGATAAATTCCCCTTCATTAAATATTCCCTCCTAATATCTTTAAATAAAATTTTTTAAATATCTTTAATTTGTGGCCCAAGCCACTATGCCGTAAAACTGCCCCTAAATATTTAGGGGCTAATTTTTTATTTCATCAAGGCTAATATAATATATATTTTTAATAAAGTCAATAATTTTTTAGCACTCTTTAGAATTGAGTGCTAATAATTTTTATTAACATAACCCTGCTATATTATAGGACCGTATACGTTATCTGCAACTGGCTGAAAAACTCCTTAATATAACTTTCCCAAAGCATATCTATAGATTTATCCATTGTAAAATTAATTTGCGCTGCCGCTGTTGTACACAAAACAATATTATTATCAAAGGCTACATTCAAAAATAAAGCTTTTGCGTTTTCGTGTATTAAGCTTGGGTTTTTAACCGCAAAAACAATTTTCAAAGATTTTGGCCGTTTATTGCCTTTTATTATGTTAAACACATATGGCTTTATAACCCCCCATGCTGCATAGCTGCCAACTTCGTTTGTAAAATAGTCTTTATCGAGTATGCATGAAAAAGTTACTTTTGTGAACGAGTTTATTTCGGCACCCCGTGTTTCAAACGAATCAAATTTATCCCCCTTAATTAAGATGGCCATAAACTGTTTTATTTCTGTTTCTGAAATTTTAATGGCAAGCATTTTTAATCCCCATTTAAAAGTTTTATAATTGTATTTGTTTGACGCCAATTGACTTATATCTTATAATAATTCAAAACACATTGAGACGGAGGAACAAAATGGCTGATGAAAATTTGGAAGGCAATTTAAGCGGGACGGGCAATTTTATTCATCAATATATACAAAATGACCTTAATGGTGATTATAACAAATTAATAACAAGATTTCCACCCGAACCAAACGGATATTTGCATATAGGTCATGCAAAAAGTATTTGCCTAAATTTCGGCCTGGCTAACCTTTATGGCGGTAAGACAAATTTACGTTTTGACGACACAAACCCCGCTAAAGAAGATGAAGAATATGTGAACTCTATAATAGAAGATATTAAGTGGCTTGGCTTTGATTTTGAGGATAGGTTATTTTTTGCGTCCGATTATTTTGATATGATGTATGATTGTGCTATAAAGCTTATCAAAAAAGGCTTGGCGTTTGTTTGTGAGCTAACCCCAGAAGAAATACGCAGCTACCGCGGGACACTCAATAAGCCCGGCAAAGAAAGCCCTTACAGGAACCGCAGCATAGATGAAAACCTTGACTTGTTTACAAAAATGAAAGATGGCATGTTTGAAGACGGCTCTAAAACATTGCGTGCAAAAATTGATATGGCAAGCCCAAACATAAACATGAGGGACCCAGTTATATACCGTATAGCCAGGGTGACGCACCACAGGGCAGGCAATAAGTGGTGTATCTACCCAATGTATGATTATGCCCACCCTTTAGAAGATGCTTTTGAAAAAATAACGCATTCTATCTGTACCTTGGAATTTGAAGACCACCGCCCCCTTTACAACTGGTTTGTTGACAACCTTGATTTTGAAGTAAAGCCAAGGCAAATAGAGTTTGCGAAGCTTAGGCTCACAAATTCCATAGTAGGGAAACGCTATTTAAAAAAATTAGTAGACGATAAGGAAGTAGACGGGTGGGACGACCCAAGGATGCTTTCTATTTCCGGGTTAAGGCGGCGCGGCTATACACCCGAATCCATACGCAAATTTTGTGATATGATTGGCGTCTCTAAAGCGGACAACCGTGTCGATATATCCATGCTCGAGCATTGTATACGTGAAGAT
>JAITVM010000205.1 GCA_031285815.1 Clostridiales bacterium
CGCTTAGATAAACTATTTTTATAATATTACGTATCTATATTTATTACAAGAGTATAATAATTATATAATTTATGAGGTGATATTAATGTATTGGGAAAGGCGAGAACTAAAATCCAAGGCAAAACAAGTATTAAAGACAACTTATTTAACAACTTTTATAATTTGTTTAGTCTTACTAATTTTTGGCGGCAGCGTATTTTTTGGAAGGTCAACGCACAATAATAACCGCCGTGACAGGGAACAATATTATTTTTCAGATGACCAGGTACATGAGTATTCAGGCGACGGGTTCTATATAGATAATGGAAATGGCGGGCGTGTTGAAAACTATCATGGGAATTCTGTAGGCGGTTTTTTCGGTAATGTAGCCGGCTCTATATTTAGTTTTATTTTTGCTATCGGCACTTTAATCTTTGCTTTAATATATTTAGTAGTTAAAATTGTTATAGGCTATACTTTACAAATAGGTGCAACAAAATACCTGATAGAAACAGCGGGCGGCAAATATAGCGATTTATCCGCACTTAGGTATGTATTTAAAGAAAAATCAGTTTTTAACGTTATAAAAACCATGTTCATAAGGGACTTATTTACTTTCCTGTGGAGCCTATTGTTTGTAGTCCCAGGTATAATTAAATATTACCAATATTACATGGTCCCTTATATTTTGGCTGATAACCCAAATATAGAATATAACAGGGCCCTTAGCCTTAGCAAAAAAATGACACAAGGCCACAAATGGAATATATTTGTTTTAGAGCTTTCATTTATCCTTTGGAACATTCTTGCCGGCATCATACCATTTAAAGTAGGCTTTGCGCTGTTGTGCCCATATGTTGAAGCTACAAAAGCCCAATTATACCTTGTATTAAGGGAAAATGCTTTAGGGGCATCTTTAACAGATAACGATGAGCTCCGTTTATCCGGCGTAGTTATTCAATAATAATTTACCCAAAAATAATTTAAAAATAATTTAATAATTGATAAAAACGTAGCCACTATCGGTTTTAGCCGGTAGTGGCTGCATCTATTTCTATAATTTCGTCGGCTATTTCAATAAAATCATAATCGTGCGAAATTATAATGATAATTTTATCATTTTTGAGGCTTTTAATAATATTAAGAAGTTCATATGTGCTTGATTTATCCATAGCCGTAGAAGGTTCGTCTAAAATCAAGAGGCCTGAATTTTTTAATAGTGCCCGAAGGATTGAAACCTTCTGAAGCTCACCCCCTGATAGCTCTGATATGCTTTTAAATATATGCTCCCGTATATCAAAAGATGTTGATAAATACAAGTTTTCAATATTCAAACCCTTGATTAGCCTAAGTAAACCGTCTGAATCTTTAATTTCTATTACTTGGTTAAGATTTTCAAAAACTGTAGTGTTTTCGAATCTGGGTTTTTGTAGTGCAACAGAAATTTTATTTTTTCTCAGGTCATAAATATCAATTTCAGCCAAACTCTTCGGCCCATATTTGACAACCCCTTTATAATTATTATAAATACCTATTACGATATTCAATAAAGTGGTTTTTCCGGCACCATTCCTCCCTGTGATACAATAAATCCTATTTTTAATAAATTCCAGATTTTTAAACCTAATATTACATTGGTTGCCGGCTAACTCATTAAAACTAAAAGCAACATTATTTACAGATAAAGAATCGATTGACTCAATTTTGAAATTACCAACCGGCTCAATTTCCATATCAAGCAATTCTTTTACCCTTATATAAGAACTTTTAGTTTTATGGTATTCTTTCGTATAGTTTATATAATATTTTAATGTCCCAACGAAAGCCATAAAATAAGTTTGTATTAAAAGAAAGTTACCGATAGTTGATTTACCGTTCATTACCTTGAGGCTAAAATAAATTAAAAATATACTTTGGTAAATAAATATAATAATATTATCCATACCATTTAATAGCGCAAAAAACTTATTTAAGCTTAAAATCTTATGCAGCAGCTTATGGTATTGGTTTAGTATCAAATTTTCGCTTAATTCAAAGCCAACATCAACTTTGATAACCTCATTTGTTTCAAACTGGGAATTTACAGTATTGAAATAAATATTCTGCTGCTCAAGAAATTCAGTATTTTTTTTGAATATAGGTTTTTGTAAATTAAGATATGCAAGTATATATATGGGCGCAAATATCAGCATTGCTATGAAAACATTAAGGTCTATAGTTAGTATTATGAATAGGGATATTATGAATTTTAAGGAATTTGTTATTATAGCAGGAAAATTATTTATAAAAAAAATGGCTAAATTATTTGAATCCTGATTAATTCTTGAATTTAAATAGCTTGGAGGGAATTTTTTAAATTCAAGCAAGGGTATTTTCTGCATATGCTTTATTAAATCAAAATTTAAACTGAAACTAAGCCCTGTTTGGTACTTAGTACAAAATATACTAAAAATATACCCAAATACAATGCTCAGAATATTTAAAAAAACAATTTTGATTATAATTTCAAATAATAAAATTTCAGTATTACTATTTGTTATTATATTAATCAATTGGCTGTTATATATCGGGCTAATGATTGAAATTAACGAAAGGGTGCCCGACAGCAGAAATAAAATAAATATTTTAGCCTTATCAGAATAAGCATATTTTAAAATGAACTTTATCATCTGTTATTCCTCAAGGGCCCTACCACCTGGGCTACAACCTAAAAGAAAGCAAGATGTGTTTATAATTTCCTTTAGGTTTATCCTACTGAAATCAGAATTTGACTCAAAGAAGATTGCCTGGTAGCACTCTTCAAAATGGCATGAACAATTAGAAGAATCCGTGCAATTTAACAAGTTAATTGTTGGTTCAATCAAATATTTCATTCTCAAAATACACCCCCTTATAGCAATTTGACGAAACAAATTTATTACCCGGCAGATGTTTTTGTCAGTTCGTCAACTAGGCCTGTAAGATAATTCCCAATATTATATTTATAGATGTTACACCTTTCTACCCCATCAAGCCTTTTACGTGGGCAGCCCCCCATACAAAATGGGAGGAATTTGCATTCAGAGCACAGTTCATCTTCAGTAGGGTCGTATAAAGCATAGTCTAGTAATATGGCATTAGGTGTTAATGTTAACATATTTTTAATGTTCCCAATGCAATAACCCTCGAGGCCAATATCATTCCAACACTTGCAAAGGTCGCCGTTAGGGGCTATAATCATTGAATTCAGCGCATCTGCCCCGCATGCCCGGCCAATAGGGGTAGGGTAGCCCTGCATAACAATTTGTTGCGTATTTTTTGAAAGGCTATTTTTGAATTTTTTATTTATTTCAGAAAACCTGCTTGTTTCAAAACATTTATCTTCCCCATATCTGCCATTGGCATTATCAACCCTCCCCAAATAGGGATGCACATTAGGGTCAAACCCACTAAATATTTTGAACATATTAGAAAGTTGGCCCTCATTAGCTTTATCTAGGTTGATTCTTAAATTTATTAAATTCAAGAATTTTGAAGATTTTTTAATATTGGAAACTATAGTATCAAAAGTACCTTCACCATTTACTAATTTTCTTCTTTCATCATGTATTTCCTTTGGGCCGTCAATAGTTATTTGAATTTGGCTTACCTTCAAAGAATTTAATTTTTTAGCGAGGCCTTCTGTCATCAAGTAGCCATTGGTAATCATTGATGCATCATATTTTACGTTATTCTCATTACATATTTTTATTATCCTTTCAGATAATGGTTCAACCACATCCATGGCTAAAGTTGGTTCACCACCATACCAGGCAATGTATAAGCTATCAATAAATTTTATATGGTTTTCGATTAATTGGATAACTGAGCCTTGCACATCTGCATCCATTTTCTGATATTTATCTAAAGTACTTTCATAGCAATATATACATCTGAAATTACACCCCAGGGTAGGGGCAATTGTTAAACCAAGCCCATTTGTATTGTATCTGGAAATTAATTGCCGATATTTCAGAATTTTTTTTTCGTCAATACTATCTTCAACAATAAACCTGCCATGATGCAACTCGTTAGCAAATTTATTGCCGAGCTGATTAATTTCCCCTTTTTCAAAACGCATTAGTTCTTCAAAATCACTTTTATCTATTAACGCAAGTGCACAGGTTACTGCGTTAAAAGCAATTATTGAATCTGGGTCGCCTTTTTTATTGTAAAAAAAATTATATTTCGATAATTTCACTACTAATCCCCCTCGTATATAATGTTTAAAAAGATAAGGGTCATAGGTGGTTCGAGAATAAATACAAACTTTGATTATTAAAACCCAATCATATTATACCCGATTAGGAAAAATTTGTATACAATTAAATGAAACGCCCTAGCATTACAGTTGTACATATGGAACACAAAAGAAAGAACGGGTTTTATTTTTTATATTAATGGGCTAATTTTCCCTTTACAAAATAAATTAAGCCTATGGAGCGCCCTTGTGCATGCAATATATAATAATTTTTTATCGTCTTCCGTATAATAATTCCTTTCATCTGCATCACAAACTAAAACGGCGTCAAACTCCAGGCCTTTAGACATATATACGGGTATTGCAAACACCCCGGTTAAATCCTCTGTGCTCCCTCTCTTGATCAATTTAAGCCCCACCCTATCTTTTAAAGAGCCGAATAAATTAATGGCGCCCTTCTCAGTCTTACAGATTAAGCCAATCGACTTATACCCCTTTTCTAAACAGGCTTGGGTTTCTAAAACTATGCTGTCAATAAAATCATTTTGCCCATCAAACACATACGCTTTAGGCTTTTCCCCTTCGCGGTTAAAACTCTTGACATCTATGCTCTTCCCAATAAATTTCGAACTAAAGTTAAAAATTTCATTTGTACTACGGAAGCTTTTATCCATAGTAACCAGGGTTGCCCGTTTTTTATTTAAAATCGTACTAATTTGGCTATATAATGATATATCTTCCTGCTTCTCTAATGTTTGGTTAATATCGCCCAATACCGTATATTTAGCATTTGGGAACAGCAAATTAAATATTTCGTAATGTATTGGGTAATAATCCTGTGCCTCATCAACTACTACCTGTTTTATATGCCTAAAGGCATCAACCCTGTTCATTTTTAAGCTAAACAATGCAATTGCGGCAGAATCGTCATAGTGCAAAAAATCAGAGGCTAAATTTTCTTGGGTATAAATAAAAATACCATCAATATTATTTGGCAAGCTTAGGCCTTCAGTTAAGGCATAAAAATAACCCCGGTCATCAAATAATTTTCTAAAAAGCGCCAAGGCATCCAGTTCAGTAAATTTTTGTACCTCTTTTTTCAGTATTTGGTACCCTTCCCTATTTTCATGCCCACGGGCCAATTCTAAAATATATTCTTCCAATTGTTTTAACTTGACACCTAAAGGCGAGCTTTTTCTGCTGTTTAAAACTTTTTCTTTTAATATGCTTTTTTCGGCTATACATCCGCCGGCAAAATAAATATCTGTAAATTCTATATGCTTTGTAGGCAAATCTTCAATAAACCGGTTTAAAATTTCAGAAAACACCGGCGAGGTTTTAAACTGTATGCTAGCCTTCATAATATCGCGGCCTTTATCTGCATTGATCAGATTTTCTAAAAATTCATCCCTGGATTGCAAGCGTTTATCCTGTAATATATCCGCCAACAATTCTTCCAGCACAGCGGTTAGGACGTTATCTTCGCCAAGTTCAGGCAATACATTTGAGATATACTGGCCGAATAGGCTGTTGGGGGATATAATCATTATATTATTAGCGGAAAGTTTTGAAGATAGGCCTTGATACATAAGGTAAGCCGCACGGTGGAGTGCGACAGATGTTTTCCCGCTACCGGCTACACCCTGTACCATCATTAAATCATTCTCCATATCCCTAATAACGGTATCTTGTTCTTTCTGTATTGTCTCCACTATAGTTTTCATCTTCGTAGATGTGTTCTGCGACAATACTTTCCTTAAAAATTCATCAATGACCTGGACATCCGCATCAAAAAAATATTCCAAAACCCCGTTATTTATTTCATATTGGCGTTTAAGGCCAAGTTCACCGCTGACCATGCCACCAGGTGAATCATAATATGCCGGCCCCATCACAAACCGGTAAAAAACCCCGGCTACCGGCGACCTCCAGTCATAAACAAATATCTCATAAGAATTATCTTTCATTAACTGGGCCCGGCCTATATATATTTTCTCAAAAACTTCATCATCTTCAAATTTAAAATCTATCCGTGCAAAATAAGGCGATTTAATTATGTTTTCTAATATTGCTATCCGCCCTTCTGTAGCTTCATAATCTGCAATCTTATCTATAACAGGGTTAGCATATTGGCTAAGGGCGGCCAAAGCCTCAAAACCGTCGCTGCCCCATAATCCTTGAATTGAATGCTGCGTATTTTCACGTAATTCTTGTTTAGCAGAAATAATAGCCGATTTATTTTCCACATTGCTTTCTTTAGCTTTAACTAACTGGCTTTCTGCTAATTCTAGGGTTTGCCTCAATCTTTCCTTTTCAAATTCAAGCTCTGATAAATTCCCTTCTATAGTAAACCACCCCGTATCTTGTATTTTGCAAATAAGTCTAACATACCACTAAATAAAAAAACAGTCTTGTAGTTGCTGCCCCGGCATGGTAAAATAAACTTAGCGGGGGTTAGTATAAAATATTTATCACAGCCCCGCTTTTTTTGTAGTGTTTTATATATTAATAGCATTAGTGAAACAATTCCCAAGCATAGCAAAATCTTCTAAGCTAAATTTCTCGCCCCTCACTTCTGGGCTAAAACCAGCCGCATTAATTATTTCAGATATTTTTTCTTTTGTAAAACCAAACCCGCCTTGATTATAAATGGCGTTTAATAAAGTTTTGCGCCTTTGGTTAAATACCATCCTAATTAATTCAAACATAAGCTTATCGTCTGCAGACAAAACCGGCGGGCACTTATATATATCAATCCGCACCACCGCAGAATCTATATTCGGGCGTGGCAAAAAACAATTCCTTGGCACATTGGCCGCTAAATACGGGCGGCCATAATAATTTATCGCTAAGGTAAGCGCCCCATAATCTTTTGTGCCCGGTTTCGCTTTCATACGGTTAGCAACTTCTTTTTGCACCATAACGGTCATAGATTTAACCCCCAGCTTGCCCTCTAAAAACCCCATGATAATAGGCGTAGTAATATAATATGGCAAATTGGCTACCACCTTGATATCTTTATCAGGGAACTGGTTTATAATTGAATTTATATCAACTTTCAA
Source organism: Clostridiales bacterium (assembly GCA_031285815.1). Taxonomy (GTDB): domain Bacteria; phylum Bacillota; class Clostridia; order Lachnospirales; family JAITVM01; genus JAITVM01. The sequence continues at coordinate 7,261 of JAITVM010000205.1, forward strand.
AACATCTTGGTTTATTATTTCCAAGTTATCAAAATTTTTTAAATTATCTTCTAAAATAGGGATAAGGCTTTTGTCAATCTCAATTGCATAGACTTTATGCGCATAATTTAAAAGCTCCTCTGTTAACGAGCCAACCCCCGGGCCTATTTCTATTACTACATCATTCTTGCTTATCTCTGCAGAATTAATTATTTTATCCAAAACATGGCCGTCAATCAAAAAATTCTGCCCAAAATTTTTCTTTATTACAAAATTATATTTATCAACAATTTCTTTAGTCCGCTTGTATGAAGCTATCCTCAAAAAAATTACCCTCCCGTTAAAAGTTTGGTTACTTTATTTATTATTAAGTTAATAAATATCTTTGTAAATCCTATGCTGCCTTCTAAGCCGCTGCCTGATTTGATCAACAAAGCCCTCTGGCCCCAATACTTTTAATACAGGGCCAAAGCTTAATATCCGTATTAATATCTCCGTTTCCTCATCCTTATCATAATATATTTTAGATAAGCAGCTGCCGTCCCCACTAACCGAAGATTCTTTTTCATATTGCGCAAATTGTAGCAAAAAGCGGTCAAGGGCGTTCCGTTTATTACTTATTTTAACAACAATGTGGCTTTTGGGTTTATCTTTCCACCCCTTAAAATTTTGCATCCCTTCACATATATTAACCCTTACTATCGAAGACAAATTCAACTTAAGCTGCTTCCGCCTTTTATCAAAGAGCCGAAAAGCTATTAACCTAAATTTATCATCCTTGGCAGAATAATTAAGGGAAACCGGGAAATATTTATTTTCTGTAAGTACGTTATTTTTGTTTTTATACTCAATTTCAACCGTATTATTATCTCTAATGCTATCCAATAGCATCCTAAAATTCTTTATATACCCTTCATCTTTAAAATCATCGCCACAAGTATTTTTATCAAATACATGAAAATCCCCATAATCAAAAAGTTCCCCAACACTGCCCAGCCCGCCATTAATTTCTTCAATTTCTTCTTTATTTAAAAACAGGCCTATCCGGCTATCTTTTAAAATAGCTTTTAGCCAGCATTTTTCAAGGTTAGTAATTGGCAGCTCATAACCCTCAGTATTTAATTTCGGCTTGTAATTATCACCTTTATCAAAGAAGCCCCATTCTTCAATATTGGGGGCAATAAAAAATGCGCTTTCAGAAAAAGCATACCTATCAATTATATTTTTAACTTCTTCAGTAGTTAAATGTTTTTTCTTATACGCTTCTTCTAATATTTTTCTGACACTTAAATAATAAGTGCTGTATACCTCAGAAAACAGTTCCATCCTATCACCCCGAAAAACCAGATTTAATAATCATTATATACTATCATCAAAATACATTTTATACATCTCAGCCAGGTCCCCTGAAAACCTATTTTTCACAAAAGGGTTTGTACATTCTAAATATATGACCCTGCCAATAAAAGTTTTTATCCAAGGCGCCATTTCGGAGGCATCAAAACATATATTTGTATACACAAAAGTATTAGTACCAATTTTTTCAATTGACCCAGAGCGCCTTTCTTTAATAATACGCTCAATAATATATTTTTCCCTTTCTTCATCTATGTACAAAACAACCTTAATACCTTCAATCCGGGACCTGCCGCCAAAGCCCACACCCCAAACTTTATCCAAATTATTCTCAAGTTTTATTTTCATTTCTGCATAATTGCCGTAAGTATCTAATATTTTAACAGATTTAATACTATCAAGCCTAAGCGTCCCAAACCTATTCTCCCTTTCCGAATAAAAGCAGAGGTACCTCCTGCCTGTTACCGAACTTATTAAAATTTTTAAAGGCACTATAATATACTCATTAAAAGCTTTTGATTTAGGTGCCCATGCCTTAATTTTTACCCGCTGCCCAGATTCCATAGCTAAAAGGGTTTCATATAAAACCGTGCCCTCTAAAGTATGGACTAAATAATGGTGCTTATAAGAAAAAACATTGCCCCCTATTCCTGAGTTATCAATTATGTATGAGCCGATTTCCCCAAAATAGCTGGCTTCTGAAAAAAAATTAATTGCATCGCCTAAGTATTTAAAATTTAGGCCTGAATATGTTAACGTTGCCAAACTATAATAAACCAGCCTGCCAATTTTTTCAGAAACTAAAATACCTTCTTTTTCATATTCAACACATTTTAGGCGTACTGTCTGATTATCAAAAACTTTACCGCTTTTTTCAGATATTTTATTAGTGAGCATTAAAACCGTACAAGATTTTTCTTTTTTTAAAATGTCCAGCAAATAAAAGTGGAGCATTATATCATTGGCTGTAAAGGATTTTGATTTCCAGGCGGCATATAGCGGGTTAGATTTTATTTTAGATGAATCTAAGTTAATAACCGTCTGCTTGCCACTTTTAGTATAGCTTTGCTTTATGTACCCACGCAAATAGCTTTCTATGCGCCGCTTTTCATTATCGTAGCTCCTATTGGATTTTTGTTTAAAATCATTTCGCGTTTTAAACCCATAAATATAAAAATCCCTAATATAATCACGGATTTTATCAAAATTTTTAATTAATTCAGAAAAAGCAGCCATTTTCCTAGCGCCTACCTTCGCAAACTTTTTTAAATGAACCCAAAACTTATTAGTGGTATTATAATTATAGCCTATTAATAACACAAGGGGATGATAATATGTTTGTAATAAGTAACAATAACACAAGGCTTCCAATTAAAATATGGTTAAATGATATAAGTGAAATAGAAAGCTCCTGCTTGGAACAGGCATACAATCTTTCCAATTTGCCTTTTATTCATAAATGGGTCTCGCTTATGCCGGATACACATACAGGCTTTGGTATGCCAATTGGCGGGGTAATCGCCACAGACGGGGTTATAATACCAAATGCGGTAGGCATGGATATTGGCTGCGGCATGGCTTTTATATCAACAGATATAAATATTTCTGATATCGAAGATATCCAAACAGGCAACGGCAGCTTTATCCAGGCTGTTATCGGCGATATTTTGAGGAACATACCCGTAGGGTTTAACCACTATAAAGAAAAACAGGGTTCCCAAACACTTGATAAGGCTAATGAATGCCTGGATATGTATATCGAAAACAAGGGCCTTGTAGAGCAGATAGGAAATGGCTATTATCAAATTGGCACATTAGGCGGGGGCAACCACTTTATCGAGCTTCAAGTTGACGAATCAGGCAACATTGGTATAATGGTACATTCGGGCAGCCGAAACTTTGGCTTACAAATATGCAAATACTATAATAAAATAGCTAAAAGCCATAACGAAAAATGGTATTCTTCTGTCCCCGGAAACTATAGCCTAGCTTTTTTGCCAGTTGACCACCGCGACGGTATAAATTATATTAAATGGATGAATTTAGCCCTTGATTTCGCTTACGAAAACCGTAGCATAATTTTATCTAAAGCAAAAGAAATTTTAGAAAGGTATATCGCCAAATATACTAACATTACATTTTCATATGGGCAAGAAATTAATTGCCACCATAATTATGCAAGCCTAGAGCACCATTTTAATAAAAATGTCTGGGTACACAGAAAGGGCGCGACCCGGGCACGGCTTGGGGAAATTGCAGCTATCCCTGGGGCAATGGGTTCTTATAGCTATATTGTTGAAGGTTTGGGAAATGAACATAGCTTTTATAGCTCATCCCATGGGGCGGGGCGTAAATATTCCCGTAAAGGGGCTATGGCCAATTTTTCAACTGAAAGCGTTATGCTTGATTTAAAAGAACAGAACGTCGCTATAGGTAAGCACAATAAATCTGATATAGCTGAAGAAAGCCGTTTCGCATATAAGGATATCGATACAGTAATGGCCAGCCAGAAAGATTTAGTCAAGCCTATAAAAAAATTAAAAACAATAGGTGTAGTAAAAGGTTAGCTGTTTTACTGGACTTAATATAATTAAAAATAAATTTAGGGCCAGAAGCTATACAAGCTACTAGGCCCTTTATATTTTCTATATCAAAACCGGTTTAAAACCTAAATAGTCACCGGAAGTTAGGATAAATTCTATACCGTAATGGCTACCCATCAAGCTGGAATAGAATGACCCTTCACCATGCAAATGCCCATAAATAAATTTCTTAACAGGGTAGCCCCCCGCAATTTCAATAAACCCTGAAACCTCTTTTTGTTCGTTTGTCGGCGGGAAATGCATCATAATATAAATTTCTTCAACGCCGCTTTTTATGCAGCTATCTAATGATAAACGGAGGCGCTTTAGTTCACGCTTATATATTTTTTCATCATTATCAGAAAATTCTATGGCGTTTGGGCATACCCACCCCCTTGTACCGCATATCCCGATGCCTTCGGCAATATAGTAGTTATTTTTTAGGATATCTATAGATGCTAAGCGGCCTTTTAATTTATTCAGCTGCCCAAAATAATAATCATGGTTCCCCGAAATTATTATTTTGTGCCCGGGCAAATTATCTACAAAGCCTAAATCCAAAAGCGCTTCGTCAATACGCATCGCCCAAGATATATCCCCACAAATCAGCACGGTATCATCCGGCTTAATAATATCAAGCCAATTATTTTTTATCTTTGAAACATGGTTAACCCAAGCCCCGCCATATTTGTCCATTGTTTTATTTTGGGAAAAGCTTAAGTGTAGGTCCGAAATTGCATATAACATAGTAGTGCCCCCGCAGCCTTGCTAAACTTTGTATAGTGATGCTATAATCGCAAGCTCCTCGTCAAATTCAATTAATTGCTTATTATCGTTTAAAGCATATACATCATAAAATTTTTTAGTAATTTCATCAAGCTGTTCGAAGCCTGCATCCCTATGGAGCCTTTCAATCTTGTCACGGATTTTGTCAACTAATTTATTCTTGACTTCTATTATACGTATTGCGTCCATAATCTCGCCCCTCACAGTGCCCATCTCCATATCCATATTGTAGGCTGTTTCGGCAAGGGCTTGGAGCTTAGCTTGTAAATCGTCCGGTACATTCCCGCTATATTTATATTTTATAGAATGTTCGATAGTCGCCCAGAAATTCATAGCCATTGTCCTAATCTGAATCTCGGCTTTAACGTTGCGTTTCCCCTTTGACATAATTATCGGGTACCTGACTAAAATATGGTATGACCTGTACCCACTTTTTTTCCTGTTATTTATATAATCCCGTTCTTCCGAAATAAATATATCTTTGCCGTCACGCCTTCTAATAAGCTGTATGACCCTGTCAATATCTTCAACAAACCTGCATATAATACGTATCCCTGCAATATCTTCAATTTCTTCTTCTATCCTGTCATAAGGTATATTTTTGCGGTTAGCTTTTTCTAAAATACTCCCAACACCTTTTACCCTGCCGGCTACAATTTCTATTGGCGAGTGTTTATTTTCGCGTTCGAATTCTTTTTTCAGGCGTTCAAATTTTATAAGCAGCTCATCCACTGCTTGTTCATAAGGCAACAATATCTTGCCCCAATCGGCTATTTCCAAAATATGCACCCCAATTCTTTTGTATACCTTGATTAATTGAAAATAAATTTATTGTTTTCTATCAATTTTAAAAATGGGTAAGGGTTTATCCAAAACTCCCCTTTAAACAATTTTGTGTCAGGGCTTATCCCCACATGCAAGTGCACAGCAAAATTGCCGCGGGCACCCTCGTTTACGCTATACCCAGTGTCGCCCATATACCCTAAAAGGCCGCCGGCAGAAACAGCATCGCCTTTTTTTAGTTCTTCATTAAAGCTGTCAAAATGTGCATAATAAAAATAAGTATTATTTTCACCCCGGACCCCAACCCGGAACCCACCATATTCATTCCATCCAATATTTTCTATAACACCGTCTGTCATACTTATTATTGGTATATAGCCCCTGATATTTTTAACGTCCATAATATCCGTGCCTTCATGTGCCCTTTCCCCGCCATAAGGCCTTTTAGCGCCCCAGCTGTTGGCAAAGGTATATTCATAAACCTTGCCGGAAAAAGATTCTGGTACCGGGAAATAAACCAGGCTGGATAATATATCTCTAAAAAGCTTCGAATATTGGGGGTAAACTCTTTTATATTTATTTTTTAATGTATCATAATTAAGCAAAAAACCCTGTTCTATCTCTGTAAGTACCGGTGTTACACCCATATCCTTATAAAAATTATTTTCCAATGAATAGATTGCTAGCACCTCAGTAAAATCCAGCCCATGCTTATCCGAAAGCTCTTTTAAAATAATAAGTGCCCTTTCAGGGATTGCCAATGCCCGGACATATTCCTTGGCAACAATTTGCCTATCTATAAACTTATTTTTAATATAAAATACGGTAACCAAAATAAGGGCTACGGCCAATATATTAATAATTATTTTTTCACACTTATTTCTGTTATACTTTAGCTTATGTTTTTCTATGTAATAGTTTTTTATTAACTTATTAAGCTTAGGCACAAAAAAACCTCCCCCAAATAATCTATAGTATTTATATTCTTCAAGAGAGGTTTATATTCAAATTTAGGCTTTCTGGATTATACTAAATACCCTTTAGCTTCTTCAGGCAAGTTATCGGGGTCACTATTTATGGTAAAAATAAAATCAACGCTGTTTAATCCGGACAACATTTCTAGCTTTTTCAAAAGTTTAAGGAGGGCATCATTATCAAAATTTTTAACTATATTGCCAACGCCATCTAAAAATATTTCTTTAATATCTGAATTTTGGGATAGTATCCCACATATAAACCCAACTAATTCACGGTAGTTAGAAAGTGGGAACGAGGTAGTATCTACGAACCTAATATCATGGTGTAAATCAAACATATGCCTTTTATCATCATCTATAAAAACGAGGTGCCCATCTGTTCTGTTAACAGCTTCGTTAGCTAACGCGATGAGCTGTTTAGTCTTTCCTTGCCCTTTTTGACTTGCAATTATTTTAATCATAATAACCGTCCTCCTCAGGATTTTTATAAATTACACCAAAAATATGGTGCCCGAATCAACTAAAATAAGTTTGGCCGCCGGCAAAATATATGGCATATTTAATTGCCGCCGTAGTATATGTATTTAAAAATATTATACTATTAACAATTCCTTATGTAAAATATAAATCCTTTAATTTTCTTAACAAAAAATTTTTTTATTAATTAAGCTATATTATTTAAAATTAAATATATAGAATTTTGTCTAAAAAGCATACTAATAAAAAAATTATAATGAATTGTTGCGTAGGGCAAAGCCACATGTTTTACAAAACTTCTCGGCCACTTTCCTAGCGCTAAAATTTTTCACTATGTTTAATGCCCGTTCCGAATTTAAAATATCACACATATTTTCTTTAAAAATATCCCCAAGCGCCATATTGCCATCAGCATCCAGGCAGCAAGGGGTAACCACCCCATTAGATAAAATTGCAATTTGGTCTTTTAATGCGTAACATTTGCCGCCGGTAAAAATTTCTTCGCCGCCTAATTCCGGCCAAACAAATTTCCTGTCCCAGTGTAGAAAAATATTTTTTTGCAATGTAATGGCCTTATTGCGCTTAAAGCCCCCACTATCTATATTGGTAGAAAAAATCCGGTTCAGTTTTTCGATTATAGCTTTGCCCTCACCATCCCCCCACAACCTCAAATTAATATAAGCCCCCTCAGAGGCTATTTTTGAAAAATAGGCGATATTATCAAAATAATCATCGAAGCCCATAATATTTTCAAATTCGCAATGTAGGGAAATATTTATTTGGTGAATGTTGTCTAAATATTTATTTGATAAAATATCTTGCTTTTCTTTTAATAAAGTCCCATTTGTAGTAAGATTTACTTTTATACCGTTATCTTTTGCGGATATAATATAACCATTGATATTCGGGTTTGCGAAAGGTTCGCCTAAGACATGTAAATATATATAGTTAGTATACCCTTTAACCTTACCTAATATGAAATTAAATTCATCCAATGTTAAAAATGTTTTTTTCCGTATGCTTGCCTTACAAAAACTACAATTTATGTTACAATAGTTTGTGGTTTCAATATATATTTTTTTGAACATTAATTTCGCCCCTAATTTTTTTCGCTTATGAATACAATGAAAATTAATTTCCTATAGATTTTAACCATAATATTAATCAAAATCAAGAAGGTGTCAAATTGAAAAAAGAAAGCTCCTATGGCAACCATAGCATAAAATCGCTTAAAGGTGCAGATAGGGTCCGGTTAAGGCCAGGTGTTATCTTCGGTTCTGACGGCCTCGAGGGCTGCCAGCATTCTATATTCGAGATCCTATCAAATTCTATTGATGAGGCGAGGCAAGGCTATGGAAACAAAATAGAAATTTACAGGTACATTGATAACTCTATAAAAATAATTGACTATGGCCGCGGCATACCACTTGGCTATAATGAAAATGAAAAAAAAGAAAACTGGGAATTAGTTTTTTGTGAGCTTTATGCCGGCGGCAAATATGAGAATAATAATAATGGCGGCTATTCATATAGCTTAGGGCTAAACGGCCTTGGCCTTTGCTCCACGCAGTACAGCTCAGAATATATGGACGTTTCTGTAGCTTCTGGCGGCATGTTGTATACGCTGCATTTTGAAAAAGGCATTAATATAGGGGGGCTTAAGGTAGAAATATCACCCAGCCCCAAGCCTGGGACAACTATAAAATGGCGGCCGGATAGGGAAGTTTTTACGGATACCGCCGTACCCCTTTCTTATTACCAAGAGGTACTAAAGCGCCAGGCTATAGTAAACGCTAATTTATTATTTTGTTTATATGACGAGGAATCTGGCGAAACCTACGAATACCTTTATAAAAATGGTATTAATGATTATATTGAAGAAGTTTCCGGCGGCTCCTCATTTACCCCGCCCGTTTTTTTTAAAAATGAAACAGCCGGCCGGGACCGCAGCGACAAAGAAGAGTATAAATTGAAATATGAAATTTCTTTCTGCTTCAACAACGAAATCAACTTACTGGAATATTACCATAACTCAAGTTATTTAGAACATGGCGGCTCACCCGACAAAGCCGTGAAATCTGCTTTTGTATCTTCTATTGATACATATTTAAAACAAAAAGGGCTCTATAAAAAGGGCGAAAAGAAAATAGCCTTTACAGATATTGAGGATAGCCTTATCCTAATTATAAATTCGTTCTCAACAGTAACCAGTTATGAAAACCAGACAAAAAAATCAATTAACAATAAATTTATACAAGAGTCTATAACCGACTTTTTGAAAAAGAACCTGGAAGTCTATTTTATAGAAAACAAGGCCGATGCCGATAAAATTGCCAATCAAATATTAGTGAACAAGCATAGCAGGGAAACAGCCGAGAACACACGCATTAATATAAGGAAGAAACTGACCGGGTCTTTAGACTTTACAAACAGGGTTGAGAAATTTGTTAACTGCCGCAGCAAGGATGTTAGCGTACGCGAGCTTTACCTGGTTGAAGGCGATTCTGCTTTAGGCGCATGCAAATTAGCCCGTGACGCCAGTTTTCAAGCTATTATGCCTATGCGTGGCAAAATCTTAAATTGCCTTAAAGCTGATTATGGAAAAATATTTAACAGCACAATAATTACCGACTTGATAAAAGTTTTAGGCTGTGGCGTAGAAATAAAAAACAAGCATGTTAAAGACCTGCATTCTTTTGATTTAGAATCGCTAAGGTGGGACAAAATTATTATATGTACCGACGCCGACGTCGATGGTTTTCAAATCCGTACATTAGTGCTGACCATGTTATATAGGCTTGTGCCTACGTTAATCAACGAACGCAAAGTGTTTATAGCTGAATCCCCGCTTTATGAAATTACTTCAGCCAGAAAAACATATTTTGCGTATAATGAGCAAGAGAAAATTCAAACCCTGAAAAAAATTACAGGCAAATATGATATCCAGCGTTCAAAAGGGCTTGGGCAAAACGAGCCGGATATGATGTGGCAAACAACAATGAACCCGGAAACCAGGCGCTTGATTTTAGTGGAACCGGAGGATGTAATCCATACACAAAATATTTTTGACACGCTCCTTGGCGACAACTTAAAAGGGCGTAAAGAGTTTATTGAAGAATTCGGGCATCTATATATTGATTTAACAGAAATTGTTTAAAAATATAATAACCCATTGTTTGTATTATAAACTATGCCAAACAAGGTTTGCCCTATAAACTTGGGTTATTTATGAAAGGGTTTTATATATCAAAAAATATATTGTCCAAAATATAACCGATACTTTAGAAAAAAATTATATGCCCTATGCCATGAGTGTAATTGTATCAAGGGCAATCCCCGAGATAGATGGCTTTAAACCTGCCCACAGAAAGCTTTTATATACGATGTACGAAATGGGGCTATTAAAAGGCAAGCGTGTAAAATCCGCCGACGTCGTGGGCCAAACCATGAAATTAAACCCCCACGGCGATGCTGCAATTTATGAAACCCTAATACGCCTTACCCGTGGCAATGAATCGCTTTTGCATCCCTTTATTGACTCCAAAGGGAATTTTGGCAAACAATCCTCCCGGGATATGGCCTATGCCGCCTCCAGGTACACAGAAGTAAAACTTGATACATTTTGTGAGGAGCTTTTTAAAGACATAGACAAGGATACAATTGACTTTATTGACAACTATACCGGGTCTATGAAAGAGCCAATATTGCTGCCAACTACGTTCCCAAATATTTTAGTGACGCCAAACCTTGGCATAGCGGTAGGGATGGCCAGCAGTATTTGCAGCTTCAACCTTAAAGAGGTATGTGATGCAACTGCCGCATATTTAAAAGACCCGGGGGCCGATATAAAAAAATATATTGCAGGGCCGGATTTTGCCTCAGGCGGCGAACTTATTTATAATGAAGCTGAAACAGAATCTATTTATAAAACAGGCCGGGGCAGTTTTAAACTACGTGCAAAATACCGGTATGACAAAAAAAACTCTTGCATTGAGGTCTATGAAATACCTTATACGACAACTTTAGAGGCCGTAATAGACAAAATAGCCCAGCTAGTTAAAACCAATAAAGTAAGGGAAATAAACGATGTCCGCGATGAAACAGGGCTTAGTGGTTTAAAAATTGCTATAGACATTAAAAGGAATTGCGACCCCGGCCACTTAATGAACAAGCTTTTTAAGCTCACCACGCTCCAAGATAGCTTTAACTGCAACTTCAATATATTAATTGATAGTAAGCCTATGACGCTTGGCATAAAAGATATCCTATTTCATTGGGTTAATTTTAGGGTAAAGTGCCTTGAGCGTAAAATTGCCTTTGATATAGAAAAAAAATCTGAGAAGCTGCATTTATTAAACGGGCTGTCCAAAATTATTTTAGATATTGACAGGGCCATAAAAATTATCCGTGAAACCGAAGAGGATAAAAACGTAATACCAAACCTCATTAAATATTTTGAAATAGACAAAACACAGGCTGATTTCATTGCTGATATAAAATTGCGGAATATAAACAAAGAATATTTAATGAACAAAATCAACGAAACCGGCGAATTGGAAGCTGAGGTCGCCCACCTCAAATTCATTTTAGGAAACGAAACCGAATTGAAAAATATTATCAGCAAGGAATTAAAAGAAGTTTCCAAAAAATTTGGCACACAGCGTAAAACGGAAATCATCCATGGGGAAAAAATTGAACAATTATCTGAAGATGATTTAATTATTGATTACCCAATTAAAATTTTTCTTACAAAACATAATTATTTTAAAAAAATACCCAATTCATCTTTCCGGTTCGCAAACGAACTAAACCTAAAAGATGACGACTATATAATTACTGAAGCAAGCGCTTCAAATAAATCCGACATACTCTTTTTTTCAACGCTGCAAAATGTGTATAAAATTAAAGCTTATGATATACCAGGCTGCAAGGCGAGCTCTTTAGGCGAATACCTTATTAATATGCTGAAGCTTGATGATGGGGAAGAAATATTATACGTAGCCGCAACCTTGGGTTATTCCGGCTACATGGTTTTTGGGTTTGAAAATGGAAAAATCGCTAAAATACCCCTTTCATCATATGCTACGAAAATTAACCGCCGTAAACTAGTAAATTCATACAGCGCTAAATCTAAATGTATTTTTATTGATTTTGTTGATGAAGATAAAGATTACCTAATTATCAGGAGTAATGACAGGGGGCTCTTAATTTCTTCAGCATTAATACCGGAAAAAGAGCTTAAAAGCTCGGGCGGTGTTCAAGCCTTTAACCTAAAAAAAGGTTCGTCCGTAACTAAAATACTTAGGGCAAACGAATTTGTTTCTGATAATATCGAGTACTACCGCAATACCAAAATACCATCTGCCGGCCATTTTTTTACGGAGAAAGACAAAAATTCGAATAATTTACTGTAACATACCCCGCCTAAATATATTTGGCATGTTTAGCCGCCTTTTAAGAAAAATAAAAAGCCCATTAAAATTTATGGGCTTTTTATTTTTTAAAAAGGCTAAAAAACTGCCCGTTTGTAATTCCTTGTATATAACTGCTTATATCAACATTGTTTAGGGCTTCTGCTATATCATGGCCATTGTGCGCCAACCCTAATAATTTACCCTCCAGACCTTCTACTTCCAGCTTCCCAAAAAAATCGCCAAAAATATGTACCGCTTTAATAAAGCCCCCTTCTACAGATAAGCGCAAATCAACAGTGCCAAAGGGGAACCGTTCCGAATGCTGGTAGCTATATGCAGGGGATGTACCAAAATTCCAGCCCCATGTACCATATTTTTCAGCTACTAAAAGCTGGGCTTCACTAACATCCGAATCAGAAAGCCTATATAGCCCACAGGCTTTGTCAAGGAAAAAACCCGATAGCTGCTCAAAAAACTCATCCACCCCCATAGGCCCCGGTAAATGGCTGGTCACATTGGTTACCCGGCTACGGACAGATTTCACGCCTTTGCTCTCAATTTTAGCCGCCCCTGGTTTAAGTGCGGCGGCCAGCCAAGAAATATCCGCATCGAATAATATTGTACCGTGGTGCAATATCCGGCCATTTTTAACAGCCTGTGCATTTCCGGAAAATTTTGCTCCACCGATAAGTAAGTCATTGCGCCCTTCAAGATACGCATCAACCCCTAAGCCATTCAAAAATTCGCAAACAGGTGCGGCGAATTTCCCAAAATCGCCAAAGCCCGTGCCTTTAAATTCAGTTATTACACTATAATTAATATTGCCCAGGTCGTGAAAAACCGCACCGCCCCCCGAAAGCCTACGTACAACTTTTACATCATGGTTTTTAGTAAAGCCCATATCAATTTCCTCTATAGCGTTTTGGTTCCGCCCAACTATAACAGATGCCTCATTGCGCCAAAGAATTATAAAGCCCCCGCTTTTTTTAGTAAGTATATATTCTTCTAATGCAAGGTTAAACGCCGGCCCTGTACAATGGTTAATAATTAGCTGCATCTTGCCCCCTCCTTGGTTTTAGGTAATTATAACACAAAATCAAAATAGGCCCAGCTCAAAAGCCAGGCCTACTTATCATACAATTAGTCTATGTGGTTTTTTTCGTATTTAACATCTACACTATCAACCCTGTTACTGTTATCGAGCCTAGAATACATTGTTAATGCATATAAACCTGCAAGCCCAACCAAAGCATAAATTATCCTGCTAAGCATGGTAGCCTCGCCAAAAAGCGTCGCTATTAGGTCAAACCTAAAAAAACCCACAAGCCCCCAATTTATTGCACCTATAATAATAAGCGTCAATGCAGCATAATCAAAGCCCTTTGATCTCATAAAACAACCTCCTAATTATTATACATATTAATTCCTTGTGCGGTTTATAATACCAGCACTAACATTTATTATTTCAAATTAAGAGTTTTTTATGTATGGGGTTTACGTTAATTTTTTGAATTTTGTAATTCTTCCAATATAATATATTTATCAGCCAAAGCTTTTGCTGATAAAGCCAGTAGCGGGGCAAAAGCCCCTGGGTCGTTTGATAAGGCATAGGACCCAGATTTTATTTCATTATTAAAAATATTATTGAAATAATCAATTACTGCCAAACAATCCGCATCATCCGCATCAAATAATGGCGCAACCAATTCCTTTAAATTATCAAGCGAAAATATATTTTTCAAATCATAAACCAAAAGCAAGATAACCATATGCTTTTTCTGGTAATACCTTTTGTTATAAGGTTCCGGCAAAACACCGACCCTCACATAATTTTGTATCGTAGTTTTCGTGAAAAGCACCCCATACCGTTCAAAAAATTTTATTACTTTTGAAATTGTCATGTTTGGGGTATATTTATCTAAATCTACAAAAAAATTTTTCTTATTTAAGCTTTGCATATACTTTTATACATCCCTTTAAAATCTATACCGCTTATTTTACCGACTGCAGACAAACTCATTTTATCTAAATCAAATATTTTACTTGCAACATTATAAACCCTTTCAACATTAACCCGGTCGATTTTCTCTATTATTTCTTCTTGGGTATGGTATTTCCCAAGCAGTGTTTCGGACCTGCCCAAGCTCATCATCCTCGATAATGACGACTCTAAATTTAATAAATAATTTGATTTCAGCTGCTCCTTTGTATTGCAAAGCTGCCCTTCTGTAACCTTCTCTTTAAACAGCCTGTTTATTTCTTGTATAATTAAATCAAAACATAGTTTAGACTGTGTTGGGTTTAATGCCGCATATATGCAAAAAGAGCCCGTATCGGTAAACGAGGACAAATATGAATAAACGGCATAAGAAAGCCCATTTTCTTCCCTAATGGTTTGAAACAGCCTTGAACTCATGCTCCCGCCAAAGAATGTGTTAAGTGCCGCTAAATCATAGCTGTATTCGGAATCTAAAGGGAAACCCGGGAACGCCAGCATTAAATGGACCTGCTCAATATCCTTTTGTTTAGTTATAAACGCCTTTTCATAACCGGACTGGCAAGGTTTTTTTTGATATTTTGTTGCCCTGTTAAGCCTGTTAAAATACCGTTCCAGTTTTTCAATAAGTTCATTTTCTTCAAATTTCCCCGCAACAGAAATATAAATATTATCTTGATGGTAATTATTTTTAAAATAAGAATCTAATTCATCGTGCCCAAATTTAGAAATAGTATCTTTATCCCCAATTATTGAATAACCTAATGTGTCATTGCCATAAATTTGTTTTTGTAGTATGTCATGCACCAAATCTTCAGGGCTATCTTCATACATGTCTATCTCTTCTATAATTACGCCGCATTCTTTTTTTATTTCATTTTGGTCAAACAGCGAATTAAATAGCATATCCGACAATATATCAAGCGACCTGTCAAGATGGTTATAGAGGGTCCTGACATAATAACCCGTGTACTCTTTGGTTGTAAAAGCATTCATTTGCCCACCAATCATATCCATTTCATCTGCTATTTGCTTTGCGCTTCTATTTTCGGTGCCTTTAAAAAGCATATGCTCGATAAAATGCGAAATCCCATTAGTGTTTGTATCCTCGTCCCTAGACCCTGTTTTCACAAAAATGCCACAAGCAACAGACATGATTGACGGCATTTGTTCATAAATAACTGTTATGTTGTTTGATAAGGCCATAGTCTTTACCATAAAACAAACCACCCCATAAATTTTTTTATATTAAGAAGGCTATAAATATCCATAAAATATATTGCTTTATTATCCCCTAAACAAAAAATTCTACTAAAGTAATTTTACAACACATTGAGCCGTTTAAAGCAAAAAAGCACCAGCCCCCTATAACCTTTTCTGGCAAAAATTTTTTAAATAAAAAAGAGCCTATCCTATTACCAAATAGATATGACTCTGTATTTTATTTTATAGCGCTGCTTTTCTAGAAAGGTTGATCCTGCCTTGGTCGTCAATTTCAAGGACTTTAACAGAAACAACATCGCCTACTTTAACGACGTCTTCTACTTTTCCGACCCTTTCTTTAGCCAGCTGCGAAATATGGCATAACCCTTCCTTATCTGGGGCTATTTCAACAAATGCACCAAAATTCAAGATACGGGTAACCTTACCAACATAGACCCTTCCGATTTCAGGCGGTTTTACCACTGCTTCTATAATATCCACGGCACGCTTAACTTTAGCCATGTCTGAATCGCAAACAAAAATCCTGCCGTCATCGCCGGTATCAATTTTATCAACGCCAGACTCTTCCATGATTTTCTTAATTGTCTTGCCCCTTGCGCCAATAACTTCTGACATTTTATCAGGGTCAATTTCAATCATCATAATTTTTGGCGCATATTTAGATATATCTGGGCGTGGTTTATCAATAGCCTTAACCATAACTTCATCTAAAATATATTGCCTGGATTTTTTTGTGTCTGCTAAAGAAGCTTTTATTATTTCCGGGGTAAGCCCATGAATTTTTATATCCATTTGGATAGCAGTAATACCTTCTGATGTCCCGGCCACTTTAAAATCCATATCGCCAAAGAAATCTTCAAGCCCTTGTATATCTGTAAGCAGGATAAAATCGCCATCTGTTTCGCCGGTAACCAAGCCAACAGAAATACCTGCAACAGGCCGTTTTATTGGTACGCCTGCCGCCATAAGCGAAAGGGTGCTTGCGCATACGCTACCTTGTGATGTTGAGCCATTAGAGCTTAAAACTTCCGAAACCAGGCGTATAGCATACGGAAAATCTGCTTCGCTAGGGATTACAGGCAATAACGCACGTTCAGCTAAAGCGCCATGGCCAATTTCGCGCCTTCCGGGGCCCCTGCTTGGCCTCGTTTCGCCAACAGAAAAGCTTGGAAAATTATAATGGTGCATATACCTCTTAGTCTCTTCAAGCTCATCAAGGCCGTCTAACCTTTGCGCCTCTGCAATTGAACCCAATGTGGCAATTGTAAGGACTTGAGTCTGCCCCCGGCTAAAAAGTGCTGAGCCATGGGTCCTTGGAAGTATATCAACTTCAGCATGAAGCTCCCTAATTTGGTCAAGCCTGCGCCCGTCAGGCCTTTTCTTTTCATTTAAGATCATCCGGCGCACTGTTTTCTTTTCAAAATTGTAAATCGCGTCATTAATATATTTTTCGCGGAAAGCTTTGTCGTCGCCATCATAATTTTCAGGCATAAACTTTTCCATCACTTCATTTGTAAGGGTGGCCATCTGTTCGTCACGGGTTTGCTTCATATCTGTAAACACGGCGGTTTCCATACGGCTGTCGGTTATAAATTTAGTTATTTCAGTATAAAGGCCTTCTGGTACAGCTGACCTTTCATAGGTATGCTTCTCCCTGCCAACTTCGGCAACAATACCTTCTATAAATTTAACTAATTTTTTATTCTCCTCATGTGCAAGCATGATAGCATCAAAAATAATTTCGTCCTTGACCTCATTTGCACCCGCTTCAATCATCATGACCTTATCTTTAGTCGACGCAACCGTTAGGTTAAGGTCTGATTTTTCACGCTCAGAGGCTGTTGGGTTAACAATAAACTTACCATCGACAAGGCCAACATTTACCGCTGCCGTTGGCTGCTGGAATGGTATATCTGAAATCGCTAGCGCAATAGATGAGCCTATCATTGCAGCAATTTCTTGGCTGGCATCTTGGTCGACAGATAAAACTGTGGCATTAACAGAAACATCGTTTCTATAGTCACTAGGGAAAAGCGGCCTTAGCGGCCTATCAATCAGCCTTGATGTCAAAACTGCCTTTTCTGTTGGGCGCCCTTCGCGTTTAATAAACCCACCTGGGATTTTCCCTACAGAATAAAGCCTCTCTTCATAATCAATACTAAGCGGGAAAAAATCTATCCCCTGGCGCGGCTTAGAAGAGGCAGTAGCCGTACATAAAACAGCTGTTTCGCCATAATAAACAATACAAGCGCCATTAGCAAGCTCGGCTACCCTGCCAATTTCTATTAGCAGTTTTCTGAACGCAAGCTCATAACTAAATGATTTGTACATATAAAACTCCTTTCGTAAATCTAATTCTTACAGATTGAACCCGCCCAATAAAACAATAGAGCGGAATAATCCGCCCCACTATTATTTTCTAATACCAAGTTCACCAATTAGACTACGATATTTAACAATATCTTTTTGTTTAATATAATTAAGCAAACCTTTCCTTTGGCCGACCATCATATAAAGGCCCCTTCTGGAATGGAAATCTTTCGGGTGCTGGCGCAAATGTTCTGTCAAGTGGTTTATCCTCTCTGTTAAGAGGGCAATTTGAACCTCAGGCGAGCCTGTGTCATTTTCTTTACGCGCAAATTTTTCAATTACTTCTTTTTTGTTAATCATAAAATCCTCCATTTAAAAATTTATCCCCATAAGCGAAGAAAAAGGGCGGAGAAGTCCAATATCGTCGCCATGGTTCCCACCTACTTATACATTACAAATAAGCAAGTAAATTCTATCATAGTTACTAAAATTATTCAACAAATATTTTAAAACTTGACTAATTAAAACCCAATCGGCGCTAAAGCCTT
>JAITVM010000244.1 GCA_031285815.1 Clostridiales bacterium
TAATTCGCCTATTACATTCTTCTTTTCTGGGCTCAGTTTTCTTCTCATTATAAAATCCCTCCATTTTTTATTTTATCATGGAAGGATCCTTTTTACAGAAAAATTTTTACATGGCCAAAATAAGCCGGAAATTCCACCCTACCGCGTAGAATTTTCGGCTTATTTAATTTTATCAAAGGCCTTTGGCTTAGCCTTTTATTTCCTTGTTGCGAAGCACTGCGTATAATAGCCTTTTGAAGAACCGCCAACACCCAATTCATCGATATCCCTAAATAAATTAGCCCTATGCCCGTCAGACAAAATCCACATATGGACTATCCTGAATGGGTCATTCGTGCCATAAGCAATATTCTCTGCCGCTGCGGAAAACTGGATGCCCCCGTCTGTAATCCGTTTATCAAATGTCCTGCCATCCTGGCTTATGTGGGAAAAATAATCATTACCCGCCATATCTTCGCTATGCTTTCTAGCAACGCCCGCTAATTTAGAATTATACGTAAGCGGCTTAAACCCCCTAGAAACGCGGAAGCCATTTGTAAAATCAAATATCTGCATCTCAACCTCGCTAACCGGCAAGTTCCGGGGCGCAAACCCATTAGAGCTGGCCGCTATGGCTGCAATAGTACCCCTTTCATCTTCATAAAAATATAACGCATCGGCCCCAAAGTTCATATTTGGGGATGTATACCCACCACTGCCGGCTTTAAAACCATTTGCGGAAAAGTTTTTTGAATTGGAAACCGCGTAGGCCAGTTGCCCGCCCTTAAACCCTAAAAATATATAACCCTTATAATCGCCAGTGTATGTGTAAAACAAATCACCCGCCTCATTCTTTGCCTCCCTTTGAGGTATGCCCAAAATATTCCTGACTTCACTTGATGTTTGAAGCATTTGTACTTTTTTGCCTTCAATAGTAAATTCCAAAGCTTTTGTTTGAAATTCATCTATAACCTCTGCCCCAAAATTAATATATGCAGACTTTGTTTTTGGGTCCCAGTTCGTTTGGCCGCCAAGCCCATCAGTAACAGCCCTTAAAGGGATTAGTGTCCGGTTGTTTAGTATCTGTGGCACTACCTCAAAATCATAAAATACATTCACCCCGGTATTTTTATCCGTTACCGAATAGCGTTTACTGTCAACAAACATCTTTATTTCATTTTCCTTATACCTTATATGGATAGTTTTTGGAACCGGGTCCCATGTAACCGTTGCACCTACGGATTCAAAAATACCCCGGACCGGTACCAATAGCCGGTTATCAATAATTACTGGCCCTTGTTCTGTAAAATTCAATTTTTTGTTGTTAACAAACAAGGATGGTTGTGACGCAAAAACATCAATAATACCAAATACGCAAAAAATTACGGCAACCAAAAAAACTTTCTTCAATTTTAATACCCACCTCTTCAAACACTAAACAATATGCTTTATTTTAAGTTTGCTGGCTATTTGTTAGGCGCTCATGCCTAACCACAGGTGATTTTTTAAACAAAAAATAGTAATCTGTATACCTTTGCAATTTATTTGTCTTAAATGCCTCTAAAACCATCTCTATGTCATTTGGCGTTACTATGCTAGAATTATCCCTCATAATAAACCGGCCTGGGGTCTCGGGGGTTATAGGCGCGGCATCCTGCCATATATCTTTATATGCATCGCCCAGCCCCAACAAATGCCCAAATTCATGCGCTGCCAATTGTGCAAACCTGTCATAAGAATAATAAACATTTTTTTGATAAGCATAGCAAAAAACTGCGTTTAAAATATTCCCGCCTATCCCCCATAATATATTATAAGGGGCAAAGCCACGGCCTTTATTGCCAATAAAAAAATTGATTGGCCGCCCATGTTTATTTCGGGGTTTTATTTTTTCATGCCCTATATTAACCACTACATCGACATATGGCATCCCAAAAAAATCATAGGGCGGGTTTTCGAAATACCGGCCCTGCCAAATGTTAATTATACCTTTCATAGCCACATCTTTATATGTCTCACCCATATCTTCAAAACAATTCCCACAGCACGCCCCACGGAAGCCAAAATTCGCGGCTATTTCAATACGGCTGCCCTTCCGGGTAAGCTTTATCGGGGCTTTAGACATTTTATTATTTATCACAACATAATAAATACCCTCATGGCTATCAAACCAATAACTAACATATTCCCAATCATTATGGTAAGCAATTGCTTCTTCAAGAAATTCGAATTTCCTAAAATACCTGTGCCCCCTGCTAATTACTTTGACTTTCCCGCCTAAATATAAAAAACTGCCATTAACCCTCTTGCCATTTAAATATACTACAGTTTCCACGTCGCCTGAATGGGGCTTATCAAAAGTAATAACAGAAAAATCAGGGTAATTTTGATTCTTGGGGCTACTGGAACTGCCCCCAAAATTTTGATTAAAACCGGCCCCGCCATTAGCCCAACTAACCCCCGCTTCAGCACCGCTGATTATAAATGGGATATCCCTAGAATAAATGCCCTTAAACATAAGTACCCTCTTCTATAGCAATAAATTATTTGCCTAGCCTTTATAAGTAATAAGTGGGCGCATTGTAGCAATAATTTCAATTAGCCCATATTCTATTAAGATTTCAATAATTGTATTTATATTTTTATAAACCTCAGGGGCCTCTTTGTACAGCAAATTTGTGTTGTGGCACACAACCTGGCTCTTTAACCCAGTGTGCCTAACAGTATCCCTCGTATATTTATCCGCTACCTTGCCAATACATACGCTCCTGGCCCATTTTCTGCCCGCCCCATGTGAAAGCGAGTAGCCAGAAAATTGTGGCTCGCCAATAGGCTTCACTATATAAGTCAACGTGCCACGGGAACCGGGTATAATAACAGGCCCACCTGTATTTGCAACGGCCCCTTTGCGGTGTATAAATAAAGGGCCCTTATTTTCTATATAATTGTGGCTACAATCTAAAACGCAATTTAACTGCTGGGTGTAGCCAAGCCAATCAATTAACTTCCCGGCTACAATTTCACGGTTTTTCTTAGCCCAAAATATAGCATCCTTTTGGCACAATAGGTATTCCACTGCTTCTAGTGAAAAAGCTTCATAGCCTTCTGTTTTATTAAACTCTGAATATATTTTTTGGCCGTAACCACGGGAACCTGAGTGTATTAAAACAAATACATCTTTTTTATCAGCTTTTAAAGCTTCAAATTCATCTTCTAAAAAAACCTCTTCGATTTTTTGAAACTCAACAAAATGGTTCCCGCCACCGATTGTACCTAAATCCCGGATTGGCGAGTCAAAACTGCCCCCTGTTTCAATACACGCTAATTCTTTAATATAGTTTAAACGTGTTACCCATTTATCCATGTTAAATTTTTTTAATTTTATATTTGAATCAAACAGCGACATTCCACAGCCTATATCATTGCCTATCAAATGTGGGTAAATATAGTTATCGCAAACCACCGAAACACCTACCGGCGTTTTCCCTGGGTGTAAATCCGGCAAGCCTACTGCTTGTACAACATGGCCATATTCCGCTACATTTTTAAGTTGGCTTATTGCCTCAGACTCAATCCAATTCTTATCCCCTGTTATCAGTGTATACATAAATCCCCCTTCGTTAGCTTACCTTAACGTTTACTATATCAAACGATGCTTAAATAAAAACCACAAGATAGTTACTAAAACATTGAAATGATTTTTAGCCCATTGTTCTTAATACTATGTTTACCATGGCTCGATTTGCGTATGGAGTGATTCTGGGACCCCAATAAGCTGCACATCAAATTTTAATGAAGGCTCTACATATGTGTCAGCATTATGGATACGAAATGTTAGGGCCCAACCATTGTCAAAAGTAAGGGCAACCGTATTTTTAGATGTATTGTTATTTATTTTTTTATAGCTTATATCATAAATTTTTGTTGGCAGCTTAAGCTGCGCTACCTTAATAAGCGGTTTTTGTTTTTTGCTTGGCTTGTTTAATGTCCCGAAAATATTGTAAGCCTGAACTTGGGTCAATTTTTTAGAGTCCTTTGTTATCACTTTATAAAAATCATATTTGCCAAGCAAATACGATAATAAAAGCGGCGGGATTTCTTGTTTATATTTAAAGCCGAGCCATTTAAGCTCCGTTTGAAATGCATCTAAAAGAGGTTTATAAACCGCGCCTTCTTTATCTTTAATTTCCGACCACTTCTTTCCCTTCATCTGTTCGAGCTCGTTAAAAAGTGGTTTAACCTGGCTAAAATAATTATCTGAACAAGGTTTATCAAACCAGCGCAGGCCAAAATCTATATCTTTTGAGAGCCGCGAATGTTTTACGGCTGTATGGTTATGTTTACAAGAAACCCCAACCCCCCAGCTTCCGGAACTAATCAAAACATCCCGCACATCCCCCGCTATGCCTTTAGAATCCTCCTGTAAGGATAATTGCACCCCTTCATTAAACATAGGCTCCAGCCCTTTAATTATCCTTATTGCTGCCGCTGCCGCTTTATCCATTTTATTTCTTAGTTCTGTGGCCGAACCTTCATAAAACGAAAACGCTTTTTCAACTGAAGGGTTTTTTTGAATATTGGTGTTTGGAAAACTATTGTATAAAGAAATAAGGCAAGCATATTCAAAAGCTTTGCCTTTTTGTGTCTGCCCTGGCATCCTTACACCTTCCTTTTAGAAATTCGGTGCCTGTTATTTAGTATTGCCTCAACATTCCCCGCAATTACCTCTGCCAGTTTTACTGGCACGGCATTGCCAATTTGTTTATATTTGCTGGTTAAGTTGCCAACAAACTCAAGACCTTTAGGAAATGTTTGAATCGCCGCTGCTTCCTGCCAGCTAAACCGCCGGGTTATGCCGTTTCCAAAAACCCAATTATCTTCGCCCAATTTAACCATATCCGGCGACGACGGGTGCAGCGCTACTTGCTTGCCCATAGCAGTAATAGTGTATGATACCTCATCCCATTTGCGTTTGCGGTTGCGGCTCATATAACGGGTT
Source organism: Clostridiales bacterium (assembly GCA_031285815.1). Classification (GTDB taxonomy): domain Bacteria; phylum Bacillota; class Clostridia; order Lachnospirales; family JAITVM01; genus JAITVM01. The sequence continues at coordinate 4,979 of JAITVM010000244.1, forward strand.
GAAAATGAAGATTGGCAAATATCGGCAGGTTTTGGTTGTGGCAAACCTTCTAGTGCCTCGCGGAGCGTAACTTTATACCCAAAAGGTTTTGGGAACTCGTAATCTTTTATTTTTAAATCCTTCCTAAAGCCTATCATTATAACGCGCCACCTATCTTGCGGCACACCATAATCTGCAGCGTTTACAAGCTGTGGGAAAACGTCATAACCACGTGCAGAAAAATCTTCTATTATAGCCTCTAAAATCATCCCATCCCCAAGGGTTAATATCCCTTTAACATTCTCTGCTACAAAAATGCTTGGCTGCTTCATTTCGACCAGTTTAACAAAATGCTTATATAATATATTCCTTACATCGTCAATTTTTCTAGGGCCTGCCAAAGAAAAGCCTTGGCAGGGGAACCCGCCTGAAATAACATCAGTAGCCGGTATTTCAGAAAAATCTACCTTGCTGATATCGCCACATACAACCTCTGCGTCTGACCAAATCCTATGGGTCCCACAAGCATCTTTATCTATGTCGTTTGCCCAAATAGTTTTAATGCCTTTGTTGCTAAAACCAATATCAAGCCCGCCGGCACCAGAAAATAGCGATACCATTGTATAATTATTATTTAAATCAATTATTTTGCCGCCCAATAAAATCCCCCTCAACCCGGAGCCCGAAAATTTTTGCTAAATTATTGGTACCCAACCGTTTTTATTTTTTATTTCCCTAATATTATTATATCATAACTCTACTCAGCTATCTATTTACAAGTTGAGTAATTTTTATTTTATCCAAATAAAAAAAGCCAGATAAAATACCCTATCCAGCTAACGCGGCTAATATCGTTATTCATCATCTTGCCCTTCTGCCTCATAAATTACATTATTTTTTCTTATTATAATATACATAATTACCAGTGCGATGGTAGGGATATTTAAAAGCAATGACAACACTATGTATGCCCCAGATACATCCGGCTTAGGGTTAACTGTCTCTAACAGCTCACGGACTTGCCTGCCGTCGGGCGTTGTTACTATCGTATATTCTTGGCCTTTGCTATTTGTATCAGGTTTTATATTGTTTATTACGCCAAATATAGAAACTGCTAAAAATAAAAATGGCAGTATAAGCCCTAAATATCTGTTGGCGTGGCCTGAAAGCTTAACCTGCAGAAAAATAACAACTGAAAATAAAATCAACAAAACAAGAAAAGTAATGGCTATCTCCAAACTATTACCCCCTAAATAATAGAACAATAAGTAATGGCAAATTACATAAACCTTACTGTTACTATCATATAGTACCTTAAAGTAGTTACATTTTGATGACATTACAATTTTTGTTTTGGCAAAAACTACTTATGTAACAAAAGTGTGCTTTTACCCTTGCGTAACCCTAATAAAAAACCATGCAGCCAAATTTAAAAGCCTTAATAAAACTTAAGCCAACAAACTTATTTTTAAGCCTGTTGGCTATAGCCCCAGCTGAAACTAATCTAAAACAATTATAATACGCTTATCTTAATAATGATAAAACATTTTGCGGCGCCTGGTTAGCTTGCGAAAGCATAGAAGTAGATGCCTGTTGTAATACGTTTGACCTTGTCAAATTCATCATCTCTTTTGCCATATCTGTATCACGGATCCGGGATTCAGCAGCAGACAAGTTTTCAGAAGAAATATCCAACGACCTCATTGTGTATTCCATCCTATTTTGTTTTGCACCTAATCCTGCCCTTATTTCGTTTAGCTTGTCAATGCCTTTATCCAAATCAGTAAGTGCTGCACCGGCCTTGGCATTTGTAGAAACATCTGTTATCGTTGCGGCTGTCATGCCCAAACTGGCAACATCACATTTCCCAATTGCAACAGCCATTGTTTGCCCACTATTCGCGCCAACTTGGAATGTAAAAGTACCCGCTGTTCCGCCAGACCCATCTAAAAGGTTCATACCATTAAATTGAACTTTGCCCGCCATAGTATCGATCTCATCTTTTAAATCTGTAAGCTCTTTTGCAATAAGGGTCCTATCAGCAGTAGTATTAGTATCATTACCGCCTTGTACAGCCAATTCCCTTGCCCTTTTCAGCATATTCCCGATTTCTTCCATGCCGCCTTCAGCGGTTTGTACAAGGGAAATACCATCTTGGGTATTTTTAGAAGCCATATCGAGCCCACTAATTTGGGCACGCATTTTTTCCGATATTGCAAGGCCGGCTGCGTCATCCGCTGCAGAATTGATCCTTGTCCCTGACGACAACCTTGCAGAAGCCTTAGATTGGGCGGCACCAACATTTTTTAAAGCCCTGTGCGAATTTAATGCTAAAACGTTTGTATTTACTACCATATTTGACATAATTATATTCCTCCCTGATTTTAACGGGGCTTCCTTGCCCCTTAATTTTGATCATAAATTTGACTATTGGTTATGTACTATCTTAATAATGATAAAACATTTTGTGGTGCCTGGTTCGCTTGCGAAAGCATAGAAGTAGCTGCCTGTTGTAATACATTAGACCTTGTTAAATTCATCATTTCTTTTGCCATATCTGTATCACGGATCCGGGATTCAGCAGCAGACAAGTTTTCAGAAGAAATATCCAACGATTTCATTGTATACTCCATCCTATTTTGTTTTGCACCTAAGCCAGCCCTAAGCTCGTTTAGTGAGTCTAGCGCAGTATCAATCCCATCTAACATACCGCCAGCTAAAGCATTTGTAGACACATCATTCCCAGTACTTACAAATGTGCCGGCATTCAGGTCCGATAATTTACAAGAACTAATAGCGACAGTCAAAGTTTGGTTTTGGTTAGCACCAACTTGGAATGTAAATGAGCCACCCGTACCGCCGGTCTCATCTAGAAGGTTCATCCCATTAAATTGAACCTTGCTCGCCATAGTATCAATTTCGGTCCCTAAATCATCAAGCTCTTTTTCAATTAAATCTCTATCTGTAGCAGTATTAGTATCGTTACCTGCTTGGACGGCCAATTCCCTTGCCCTTTTTAACATATTCCCGATTTCTTCCATGCCGCCTTCAGCGGTTTGAACAAGGGATATACCGTCTTGAGTATTTTTTGAAGCCATATCCAGGCCACTAATTTGAGCCCGCATTTTTTCTGATATTGCAAGGCCTGCCGCATCATCTGCCGCTGAATTGACCCTTGTGCCCGACGATAGCCTTGCAGATGCTTTTGCTTGGGCTGCCCCAACATTTTTCAAAGCCCTATGGGAATTTAGCGCTAAAACGTTTGTGTTTACTACCATGTTAGACATATTTATTTTCCTCCTTGATTTTAACAGGGCTTCCTTGCCCCTACAATATTAAAACATAATTTAACATAATTTTTGGCATAATTTCTCTTCCAGGCCCGCAAATAATATATCGTCGTGGTTAAATTTAACTTTAGCTTTTTGATCAAATTTATCCAAAGATATTTTTCCATGCTTACCATCAACTTAGTTTCATTTATTCTACAAAGATACATAATATTTTATTTTCCATCATTACTTAGTTGTACATCCGAAACCTTTTTCACAATCAATTCTAATTTCTGTACCATTTCATATATTTCAGGTTTATTATTATAAAGATAGGCTTGCTTAAAAAATTCCAGGGCTTTATTGTATTCATTCATCGAAAGGTAAATTTTTGCTGTTAAAAAGCTTGGCTGAAAATAATAGTATACTTCATCCCGTTTAACCGACCCTTCCCCTTTGCAGCCAAAAGCCTTATGCAATGTTTCCAACGCCTTAAAATTGTCTTTCTCAATTTCCAGATAGAAATTCCCCAATACTGTTTGAAATTCAGAAGTGCCCCCAAGAAGCCCATAATTGTCTAAAAGTACCCTTAACGCTTCACCATTTTCATTTTTATCTAAATAAAGTTTATGGGCCTTTAAATAAATATCTGTATCAAT
>JAITVM010000160.1 GCA_031285815.1 Clostridiales bacterium
ATAATAATAATTATAAAATACATTGTCAATAACGGGAGCCGCCGGTTTAATTCGCATGCCCATTTCCCTTAACCATGGGGGGCGCTTCATGCCCAATTGGATTAAGCCATTAAATACAAAAAAGCCTCTGCCGAGGCTCCAAAAAATTTTTTCAAAAATATTTTACCTCATATTTGGCACCGGCCCTGCACCCTGCTGTGCCGCCGCTTCACCCGTAAGTGCAGTTTTCGCTGAAGAAACTTCTTGGCTGCTTGCTTCTTCCGGGTCTGGGTAAAAACCTTTTTGGTTGGCTATCATATATAGGTCATATTGAAATTTCTCTTCATTATTACGCATGTTTTGAAATACCTGCCGCAAATTTTGATTATTGGTCTCTGTGATTATCTTTGCATAATTTGAAATACTAGATTTTACACCATTTAAAATATCCAGTACCATATCTTTTTCTTGCATAAATTTACTCCTCCTAGTAAGGCTATCCGCCCTTAAAGCATTTGTATTAGGCTTTGGGCCGACTGCTTAGCCTCACCCGCCGCACTTTGAAACATCTGTTTTATTTCTGGGCTTTGGCATGAATTAGAATAGCTATTTAATTTTGATACTAATATTTGATGAGCCGATACTAAATCTTTAATTGAAATTAGCTCTTTCCTTGTAAGGTTCGGCATACTAGGCCACCTCCTCATATAATATATTTATATATCAAACCCGTTTGATATATAAATGCTATTTTTTACATATATTATAAATTTATGCATAAAAAAACGCTACTATTTTGATAGTAACGTTTCGGCTATATAATTTTATGTAAAAGGCTATCCCGCTATTAGTTAAGGCAAAGCCGGTATTAATTGAAATCCACTTTGATGTATATTCTAACGTAACCTCCAGAAACAATTAAAAATAAAACTAATATAGCCTGTAGAATTAATTGTCTAATCAATTACTATAGAATTTTGTACAATTTCCAAACCAGCCATTTGAGCCATAGCTATAATTGATTTTTTGGAAACCTTACGCCCTTTAAAATCAATAAGCCCTTCCATTTCACCAGTAAAAATATCAGCTGGTTCATATTTTTTAAGGATAATTTTATCATTGTCGATAAAAATCTCTAGAGAATCTTTTTCGCCAATGCTTAATGTCCTCCTCAATTCAATAGGTAAAACAACCCTACCAAGCTCGTCTACCTTTCTTACAATTCCTGTTGATTTCATAATTCCCTCCTAACAAAATCATTGGATTAGAACATCTTAACATAACTACCATAAAAAGTCAAACACTAACAACAATTTCTTTTCATTGATAAATAATACTAATATTATACATAAAACACAATAATTCATAAATATACCAAAGGATTTTTTCAAAAATTACATTTCCATTACAGGTAATTTATGAACGCCTATATTTTATATCGTCATCAAAGAGTAAAAATTTACATATTTTATAGCAATTTAATCATTTTTATCAAACCTAAAAAAATAATGTAAAGCAGGATTCAATTAGTATTAATATTACACTGTGTAATTACATCTTCACAACAAGATAGATTTTTGTAAAAAAATCGCCTATTTGTTGTAATAAATTTATTTTTACATTAAAAATCAAAATATTATATTTAGCATGTTCTTTATAGCTTTGTCATATAATTTAAAAACACAGCCCCTAGGGGCAACCATACCTGGGGCCCAAACTAATTTAAAATTAACAAAATACTTGGAGTGGTTATATGCTTAATTATTTATGGGGCGGCATGATTTTAATAGGTATTATTGTTTCAGCTTTAAATGGTAGGCTGCCTGACGTAACTACAAATATTATTGGCTCATCGGATGAAACAATCCAAATTATTTTAAAACTAGCCGGGACTGTATGCATGTGGTCGGGGCTTATGAAAGTAGCCGAAAAATCCGGATTAGTGGAATCGCTTTCAAAAAAAATGAGGCCTATACTAAAATATTTATTTCCTGATATACCTAAAAACCATAAGTCATTAGATTATATTGCAACAAATATGATAGCAAATATTTTAGGGCTGGGGTGGGCCGCTACACCTGCCGGGCTTGTTGCTATGGAAGAGCTGCAAAAATTAAACAAAGATAAAAAAACAGCTTCAAAAAGTATGTGCATGTTTATGATAATAAATATGTCATCACTACAATTAATTACGGTTAATATATTATCCTATAGGACAGCATATGGTTCTACTAACCCGGCGGAAATCTTGGCACCAGGGATTTTAGCCACGCTTGTATCTACAATCGCCGGCGTCCTATACGCAAAATTTAAAGAAAGGTGGGGTTAAATGGAATTAATGTTGTTCCTTTCATATTTAATAATGCCTACAATGTTTATAATTATAATAACTTATGGGTTCTTGCAAAAAGTAAATATTTTCGATGCATTTATAGAAGGCGCATTTTCCGGTGCAAAAACAGTTTTCAGCATATTCCCTACTTTTCTTGGTTTAATGCTTGCTGTCACCTTGCTAAGCTCTTCAGGTACATTAGAAATTATTTCAAAATTATTAAAGCCCCTCTGTAATTTAGTAGGGCTGCCCAGCGAAACAATACCACTTATTTTTATGCGGCTTGTTTCGTCCTCTGCATCTACATCATTGTTGTTAGATATATTTAAAAATTACGGCCCCGATTCATTTGTTGGCAAATTTGTATCAATCATGATGAGCTGTACAGAAACCGTATTCTATACTATGAGCGTTTATTTTATAAGCGTAAAAATAACAAAAACCAAATATACCCTTGCAGGGGCATTAATAGCTAACCTAGCCGGCGTAATTGCATCACTGTACATAACAAGGTTTTTATTTTGATTAAAAAAATCAAGCCCTAAGCCTTTCATAGCCAATCACCCTATCTATCTTCAAACATATACTAAAACAGGGGGTAGATACTATGATTTATGACCGCTATAACCGTAAAAAAGCAATTGAATATGCACACACATGGGCGTTGCGCCGTAACCCAGAATATTATAATTTTGACGGCCTGGGCGGGGACTGCACGAACTTTATATCACAATGCATCTATGCCGGGTGCGGCATTATGAACTACAAGCGTGATATTGGCTGGTATTACAATTCTCAATATGATAGGTCTGCCGCATGGACTAGTGTTGAGCATTTGCACCGTTTTTTAACCACTAATACCAGCAACGGCCCCTATGCTACAGAAATCCCATTAGAATATGCTGAGCCAGGGGATATAATCCAGTTGAGCTACAACGGTAAAATTTTTGGGCACTCATTATTTATTGTCGAGGTTGAACCAAAAATACTTGTAGCCCAACATTCAAGCTTAAATTTTGATAATAGGGCATTTGATACTTATTTGTATCAAACCTCACGCCTGCTTCATATTGAAGGGGTTATATCTTTTTAGGGAACCATAAATATTAAAGCCAACAAACTTAAAACAGATTTGTTGGCTTTAATATTATTTTGATTCATGGTAGGACTCTTCGGAATTAACTGCCCAAATATTTTCTTTCCCTGCATATCCAGAATTTATATTTTTAACAGCCTCAAAGGCAGTCAAGATAGAATGGTCCATATTATTATAGCGGTGTTGGCCGTTCCTGCCTACCAGGTATAAATTCTTAAATTTATCGGTGTAGCTTTTTAGCACATCAAACCTGCTATAAGAACCAAAATAAGCGGGGTAAGCCTTAGGGGCCTTAACCACATGTGCTTCTATTATATCTTTTTTATTTGCTATGCCTAATTTAACAAGCTCTGAAATAGCCATCCGGGTAAATTCTTTTTCACCCATCGACCATAAATCGTCACCTTCGTTACAAAAATATTCCAAGCCAATAAAAATATTGCGTTTATCTTTTACCATAAACGGCGACCAGTTATTAAATATTTGTACCCTCCCTAATTTAACATCCGGCTCTTGAATATAGATCCAGTTATCCTTAACCCTTCTTTTTTTATTTTTGGTGCTACGTAAATTAATGTTTTTTAATAAAACCCCCACAGCTATAAAATCCCTATAAAGAAGGCCATCCGCCACAGATTTCGCTTCCCCCGGCACAGATTCCAAGCTATTTATTAAATCCTTCACAGGCATGCTGGAAATAAAATAATCAGCTACAACATTTTCAATATCCCCATCCTGCCCTAAGACATCTACAGAAACTATTCTATCGCCTTCATTATAAATCTTGATTATTTTACTATTTTTATAAATCTCCCCGCCCTTTTCTTGAACCCGGGCAGCAACCTCTTCCCAAAATTCGCCTGGCCCATACTTAGGGTATAAAAATTTTTCAATCAAAGTAGTCTCTAAATTCTTTTGCCTAACATTTATTTTTAGAAAAGGTTTTTTTATGGCGTGAATAATAGCTTTCATAATAGAAAGCCCCTTAACCCTTTGTGCGCCCCAATCCGGGCTAATTTCAGAACAAGGCATGCCCCATACTTTCTCCGTATACTCTTTAAAAAAAGTTTTATATAGCTCCCGCCCAAACCGGCTTATGAAAAAATCCTCTAAAGAGTTAATTTCTTTCTTTTTAAAAACTAATGAGCTTAAGTAGCTAAACCCAATTTTCATAGTTTTTATAAAACCCAAATTTTTAATGGTTTGGTATGATAATGTTACCGGGTAATCAAAAAATTTCCTCATATATAATATCCGTGAAACCCTATTTCTTGTCATGAAGATTTTATCAAGGGCCCTATAATTTTTCCTATCTTCAGAAAAAGGCATCACTTCTTTCCAAAAATCCATAACTTCGTCAGATTTTGAAAAAAACCTATGCCCCCCTAAATCCATCCTATTCCCGTTAAAATTAACAGTTTGTGAAATACCGCCTATATTATTTGACAATTCGTAAATAACCGGCTTAACATCTGTTGATTTAAGCATCTGGTATGCAGCAGAAAGCCCTGAAGGGCCAGCCCCAATTATTACTGCTTTTTTCATTATCTTTCCTCCTCTGTATTGTTATATATAAATATCTTCCTCGCTAAAAAGTTCCAAACAAAAGATATTACAGTCGCGAAAAATTTTGCAACCGGCTCAAAAATATTAAACCTATTATAAAGCAGCCATACGAAAGCTGTATTTATAAAAAGCCCAATAACGCCTATGATTGTAAACATTATAAATTCCACATTCTTTGATTTGTTACTGTAGCCTTTAAAAAAAATTGACCTTGATAAAGCGAAATTCACGGACAAGCCTAATGTAAACGCCAAAATATTTGAAACTACCAGCCTGGCATCATCATTTTGTATAATACCCGAAAAGGCATATAAAGCGCAAAAATTAAATGTAGCATAGTCAACCGCAGTTGCCAGCCCGCCTACTATTAGAAACTTAATAAAATCCTGCAGGTTTTTCGGTAACCGGCAATAAACCCTTTTAAACAAATAAAACCCGCCTTTCCAAGGCCAATTAAATAATTATCATATAAAACCAAATAGAAGACCATAAAAAACCTAAAATTAT
>JAITVM010000164.1 GCA_031285815.1 Clostridiales bacterium
CTGATTTACGCAAAAGCAAGGCGCTCCCAAAAATTGATACATTATTGGTAGCCCCGGCTCTACATTGCAGGCAAACGGCAGGGATATTATTTCCCGGCTTAGAGTATAGTATTTGCCAATTGGAAGAAATTGATTTTGGTATATTTGGCGGCAAAAACGCAGGCGGCTTGATTGGGTGCAAAGAATACGGGGCCTGGCTTGATACCGGCTGTATGGGTGATATACCGGGCGGGGGCTCTGTAAAACAGTTTAAAGATAACAGCTGTGGTGTGTTTAAACAAATTTTAGAAACAAGTAGCCCCGGCGTTACGGCTATCGTCGCCCATGGGGGAAACATAATGGCTATTTTAGAAAAATTCGTTTTACCGCAAAAGGGTTTTTTTGATTACCGCCTACCGAATGCCGGGTTTATTCTTTGCCGGCTTGAAGAAGGGGCATTATATATTGAAAGCATGGCAAACCCAGGCTGAGTTGCCGGTTTGCAAAAAAATAGCCCGCCATATATTTTTCAAGAATCGGAAAATATACGGTGGGCTACTTTTTATATGTTAATTTTCATGCAGCCATTGGATTTTTGGGATAAGCAGAGGCCCTATGGCCCGGCTGTTATGCCCTGTCATAGAATACTGATTTTCCCGAAGCGGATAAGGGGATACCCATAATCATTTTATATTCGCCGAGCAGCCCGAGTTTTGCGGCAGCTTGCCCAATACTGAACATGATACGGTTGTCAATCCGGTTATCCGCGGCAAGCGAAACCGCTGAACCGAGTGCGATCCCTAAATCCATTGAAGTAAAAACACAGGCCGCGCCTGCTTTTTCAGAAGCGCCGCAGCCATCAAAACCACAGAGTTTACATATGCCGCCAAGCCCGCGTGTTTCATACTTCGCACCGGCTAAGACTACCGCCACGCTGGCGTCCACATTATCCGCATCCCGGCAGAAGAAGCTTCCGGATGCCCCAAGCGCTTCGCCGATTTTACGCATTTCGGCAGTGAGCTTGCCTTTGCCCTCCCCTGTAAGGATTGCGGTTTCAAGCTGGTCGGTACCGCAGGCTTTGGGCGCAGTGCGCACTGCCGCACATATGCTGTAAGCAAGGTTAAGTATTGCCGATTCTTCAGCTTTTTTTGAGTTTATAAACATTTTCATTTTCCCCCTTTAAGGCTTTATAGGCAGCCCCTAAATAACAATCCACCATTTACAAAAAATCATGTTTATATAGTTTATTAAATTCATCTTTTAACATTCCATAATAAATCATATCATGGTAAGAGCCGCGTGCATAAATATCGTTCCTAAGCTGGCCTTCTTTAATAAACCCAAAAGACTCATGGAATTTTTGCGAATTAATATTAAAGCTGTAGGCCATAGGGCTGCATTTTTGGTAATTTAGTTCGTTAAAATAATAATCCAATGCTATAATAAGCGCTTCTTTCCCGTAGCCCATCCCGCGCATCTTGTCATCTAAAAAAATACCATACCTAAAAACCCCGTTACGCCTGTGCGTATGCCATATACTTAATTCACCGGCATAGGCGCCCTCTGGGTTTTCTATAACAAAAAGCCGCCTGTCGTCATGGATGAACGTGCGCGTATATTTTTCAATGGTTTCCCTTAATTCGCTTTCTGACATAGGGAATTCTATATAGTCCTCATAATATTGGCGTATGCTATCTGGGTTATTACGCGTAGAAATATATTTTTGGATATCCTTTTCTTCAAAAGCCCTTAATTTAATTTTCTTGCCTTGCCAATAGTTTTTCAAATTATCACCCCAACTATATCATTTCTTTATGCGGATTTCATATTAGTTATTTGGTTGCGTATTTTTTTATGCTATAATTAAACCAGAAAATTTTAAAAGCTAAAACCAGCCAGCTGTAAAGCTACAGTTATTAAAAGCAGGGAAAGCACAATAATAAATACGGGCTTAATGATTTTCTTGCCATTTTTAATTGCCAGGTTTGAACCTATGTAGTTGCCTAAAATTGAGCAAAAAGCCGCAGGTACCGCTAGCTGGTATGCCACATTGCCAGAAAAAATATATGTTTGGCATGCGGATACGTTAGAAGCCAAGTTTGCTATTTTTGCGTTGCCGGTTGCTTTAGTCATATCAAACCCCGTTAAGGTTGTAAAGGCTAATACAAAAAAAGTGCCTGCGCCCGGCCCGAAAAAACCGTCATAAAACCCAATGAAAAAGCTAAAAATAATTGTGGTAAAAATTATTTTTATAAGCGGCATGTAAAAAGTTTTTTGGTCCCCAAAATCTTTTTTTAACAGGGTAAAAATAGCAACAGCCGGTACCGCTATGAGAAGGGATATTTTTAAAAACTCATTAGATACGCTTAGCGCGGTTACAGAACCTAGCTTCGAGCCTATCAATGAAAAAATTGCCGCGGTTGCCGCGGATTCCACATGTATATTTTTGCTTTTAATGAATTTTATGCTGGATATTAGGGTGCCCCAAACGCTTGAAAATTTATTTGTACCAAACACAAGCGTCATTGGCGATTTTAGGATGATGGAATATGCCGGTAACGATATGAGCCCGCCGCCGCCGGCTATACTGTCAATGAAGCCTGCGAGGAAGACAATTGGGCATATTATTAATATTTGTGTAAGCATAAGCACCGCCATATTTTTTTTAGCTTTTTCATAGTAGCATTTTATATTTGTAAAGTCAATAAAACTTAACAGTACGGGGGTATACCGATGGAAATAGGCGAAGTTGTTGAAGTTTCTGGGGATGGGGTTAAAGTCAGGCTAAAGCGCACAGAAGCGTGCGCTAAATGCAGGGCATGTACCGCAGGCTTTAAACAAGAAGATA
>JAITVM010000008.1 GCA_031285815.1 Clostridiales bacterium
ATGTAGGGCCAACCCCAATAAAAGCCCTGGGCGTTACTGACCAGCATTCACAGGTACAATTATATACTGAAGGGCCCTTTGATAAAATTGTTGTTTTAATGGGTGTTGATAAATACAAAACCACAATAAATATACCAAAAATTTATCAGGACATACCTAGCCTTGGCTTTTTAGGCGGCATAACCCAAAACGAGCTGATTAAAGTTGAGCAGATGGCTACAGAGTATGCCCTATTAAAATCAGGCAAAGCAAATATGACTATAACCCTCCCTGAAGTAAATGAATTTACTATTGGGCAGGCACTTTACTTATTTGAAGTTGCTACTGGGTTCGCCGGCGAACTTTTGAATATAAACGCATTTGACCAGCCTGGTGTTGAAGAAGGCAAAAACGCAACTTACGCTATGTTTGGCAGGCCAGGGTATGAAGAGAAGAAAAGAGAATTGGATTCAAGGCCTAAAAAATCCGATAAATACATTATCTAAAATAATAGGCAGGCCCGTTAAAAAACTTTAAGCATATTATCAGTAACCCCCTGCAGGCTATGCTTCAGGGGGTTTGCATATTTATAAAACAACGGCCAAAGGGGGTTAATAATTGAAATTTGAAAAATATGAAAATGTAGGCCAGTTTGCGGAAGGCCTGCTTGAATTGCTGCTTGAAAATGAAGCTCAAAATAATTTGCCTTTAAGCTTTATTAAAGATAAATCTCTAGACCCATTAAAATCGTCCTTTTTTTCTGTCAAGGATGAAGATGGCTCAGTTATTCTTGCTGCCGCACGCACGGCGCCCTTTAATATTGTATTATGTGAAATTGGGCCTAACCATGCCAGTGAAGCCATCAAGCTCCTTTCTGATGAAATAAAAAGCATGGGCATTATACTGCCCGGGGTTCTGGCCACCAAAGGCACCGCCCAGAAATTTGCAGAGGCATATGCCGGCCAAGGCGGTTTCCGTTTACATTTGTCCATGAATGCCATGCAGCTAGGCAAAGCAGCAAATTATAGCCCATCCCCTGGCCACATGAGGCTACTTAATGAATGCGACATGCCTTATGCGCCATATTGGCAAAGGTGTTTTGCTGAAGATTGCTATCTTGAAACATATACCCTTAACGAATGTATTGATATGGTAAAAAGCAACATAGAAAACGGCAAGCATTATATTTGGGAAGATGGGTACCCGGTATCCCAAGCTGTGCATGGCAGAAGTACCCCAAATGGGGCAGTAATAAATAGCGTATACACACCGCCACATTTCCGTGGTAAAGGCTATGCCTCGTCAGTTGTTGCGGAATTGTCAAATACCCTCCTCGAAAAGGGCAATAAATTCTGCTGTTTGTTTGCTGATGCCAGTAACCCTATATCCTGTGGGATATATAGAAAAATAGGGTACTCTGATATTTGTATATATGATGATATAAAATTTGAAAGGGTGGCCAAAAATAATGAAGTATTATATTGTTGACGTTTTTACTGATAGCCTTTTTGGCGGCAGCCCTGTCAAGATTAGCGGAAAAGCAGTTTTGTATTCCTGTGGGGAAATCAACTTATAAGCCTTGGGGCTTCAGGTGTATTTAATAGCCTATTATCAAAAAATATTACAGTAATATACATAAACCCTAAAAAATATTTGCTTTTATTGTGCCTATAACTTTTGTTGTGGTATAATTAAGCCATTCTAATTTAATTTTGTATAGAAAATTTGCAGTTTTAGGCAAATTTTCTTTTAAATTTGAAAAATATTTAAAGGGGCTTTATATGTTAAAAGAATTTAAAGAATTTGCTTTAAGGGGAAATGTTTTAGACCTCGCCATAGGTGTTATTATTGGCGGGTCGTTTGGCAAAATAGTAACTTCATTTGTTAATGACCTGATTATGCCTTTATTGGGCCTATTGACAAGCGGCAACACTTTTACCGGGATGTCTATAACACTTAGGGATGGCGACCCCCCGCTAACATTAAACTACGGGGCGTTTATACAAAATATAATTGATTTTTTGTTGATAGCCGCTGCGATATTTATATTTATTAAACTAATAAACAGGTTTTTCAGAAAACAAGACCCTCCGGTGGAAATTCCTGAAGAAGAGCCGGAACTTAGCACTGGCGAATTATTGTTAGTTGAGATAAGGGACCTTTTAGCCAACGCCGCAAAAGATGGGGGCAAGCCTATAGAATAGCGGTTAATTCAAAATGCACATAAAAAAATTCGACAGGCATAAAAAACCCATCGAATTTTTTTTATTTAATCTTATCAACCTCAAGCTTAATATATTCTGCATCCACCGCATATTTAAATAAATTTGTTTTATCAATAACCCTTTTGCGGTATAGCTCAAGCAAAGAGCCGTCCATGGTAGTCATATGCTCTGCGCTAGATGTAGCTATAATATTTTGCATTTGGTGCGTTTTGCCTTCACGGATAAGGTTCGCAAGCGCGTTATTCGTAATCATAATTTCAAATGCCGCCACGCGGGATTTTTTATCCGCCGTCGGGATAATTTGCTGTGAAATAACGCCTTGCAATATAGTAGATAGCTGTGTCTTAACCTGGTTTTGTTGGCTTGGCGGAAATATATCCACAATCCTGTCAATAGTTTTTGCTGCACCTATCGTATGCAGGGTAGATAAAACAAGGTGCCCGGTCTCTGCCGCAGTAAGCGCAACAGATATAGTCTCCAAGTCACGCATCTCGCCAACCAGTATTACATCTGGGTCCTGGCGGAGCGCTGCCCTTAATGAATTTGAAAAGCTTAAGCTGTCTTTGCCAATCTGCCTTTGGTTAATTATGCATGTGCCATGTTTATGCAAATACTCTATCGGGTCCTCTATTGTAATTATATGGCGGTTTAAGTTATGGTTCATGAAATTAATCATCGCCGCAAGTGTAGTTGACTTACCGCTACCTGTAGGGCCAGTAACAAGTATTAGCCCCCTTTGCTTTTTGGCGAGCTGCGCAAAAATAGGCGGTGATTTTAATTCTTCAAACGTTGGTGGCCTATCATTAACAACACGCAATACCGCCCCATATACCGACCTCTGTTTAAACGCATTGACACGGAACCTTGCCCCTGTGGCCGCAAGCGAATACGCACAGTCCACTTCGCCTTTTTCGTTTAACACTTTTAGTTCACGTTCTGATAATATCTGTGTAACAAGCTTAATACAATCTTCTTTTTTCAAAGTTTTATCATTCAATGGGACAAGCTTGCCGTTGCGCCTAATGATAGCCGGGACGCCCAAGGTTATGTGGACGTCGGACGCTTGCAGCTCTACTGCCCTAGTTAAATACTCGTCGATATTCATATGCTATGCAACTCCCCTTTCCATTTATTATTCTTCAACACTATATGCAACCCTTAACAGTTCTTCAACTGTTGTGACCCCTTCTAAAACAAGCTCCCTACAGGAATCAAAAAGCGTTTTTAGCCCTGATTCTTCTGCCGCTTTTCTAAGGGTTTCTATATCGTCCCCCTTAGAAATATGGGATTTTATTTCACGCTCTAATACTAAAATTTCGTGGATGCCAATCCTGCCTTTATAGCCCGTATTATTGCACCGGTCACACCCCTTGCCTTTAAACAGCCTAGCCGGCCCTTGTACTTTTAAGGAGTATATATCCTGCTCTGTGCATTCAATTTCTGTTTTACAGTTTTCACATATGCGCTTAACAAGCCTTTGGGCTATAATCCCAACAACAGCTGTTGAAACCATAAATGGCTCAATCCCCATATCAATAAGCCTGGATATTGTTGAAACAGTATCATTGGTATGGAGCGTAGATAAAACAACGTGGCCAGTAATCGCGGCTTTAACCGCAATTTCTGCAGTTTCAGTATCACGCATCTCACCAATCATAATAACATCTGGGTCTTGGCGCAGCATTGAGCGCAGCGCAGACGCAAAGGTCAATCCGGCTTTCGGGTTTATATGTACCTGGTTTACACCTTCAAGCCTATATTCAACGGGGTCCTCAGCCGTTATAATATTAGTTTTAACTTTATTCAGTTCCCTTAACACAGCATACAGGGTAGTTGTTTTACCGCTACCTGTAGGCCCGGTTAAAAGGATAATCCCTTCCGGGGCTTTAATAATCCTATCGAAAAGTTTTATATTGTGGTCCGTAAAACCTATCTGCTGTTTAGTCATCATAATACTGCTTCTATCCAATATCCTGATAACTATTTTTTCACCATAAACAGTCGGCAGCAAGGATATCCTTAAGTCAACTTTTTTACTGTCAACCTCTGTTTCTATCCTGCCGTCCTGCGGCGCCCTTTTTTCTGATATATCCATTCCGCCCAATATTTTTATCCTGGTAACAATTGCATTAAACGAAGCCTTCGGCGGGTTCATCTCTACCCGTAAATCGCCGTCTATCCTATACCTTACACGTATTGAAGTTTCAAATGGCTCTATATGGATATCGGAAGCGCGCTTTTTAATTGCTTGCCTTATTATTGTGTTAACCAGCCTAACAACCGGCGAACGCGCTACCTCTTCGTTTTCAAATTCAACAATAGGCACTGCTTCTTCTTCATTGGCCTGCTCTTCAATTATTTCTTCAAAGGCCTCCTTAACATCGTCAGAAGCGTCATAGTACCTATCTATAGCCCTCAAAATATCAGATTCAAAGCACATTAATATTTCCAGGTCATACCCGGTTACTAACCGGACATCGTCACGCGCAATAAAGTCAACAGGGTCAGCCATAACCACAACCAATTTCCCCAGGCGTACGCTTACCGGAATCAAAACATGCTTCCTCGCCATAGACTCGCTGATTAACTTAGGGGTTTCTTTATCAACCGGAAAATCATCTAATTCAACAAATTGTACAGAATATTGGTATTCAAGTATGGCGGCTAGCTGTTCCCTAGATACTACTTTTTCTTTAATCAAAATTTCGCCAAGCCTTAAATTGCTGCTTTGCTGCATACCCAAATATTTTTGTAGCTGCTCTTGGGTAAGCATTTTTATCTCAACTAATATATCGCCCAGTTTCTTTTTTGTCCTTATCTGCATACACACAACTCCCTAATACTAATTAGTGCAAATCCGTTTGGCATAAGCATTCCGGCTTGCAACACACCAGTCAAACCAAAATTGCTATATGTACCCAAAAGCTTATTTATTAAATATTGGTTAGGCCTTATGCCCCAAAAATATGCCTATATAAACCATAAATCTGTTGCCCATATAATGCCGTAATAAACGCCGCAATACACATGCTAGGCCCAAACGGGATTTCTTGTTTTAGTTTTATGCGTTTTCCCAAAGCCCTGGTAATTATAATCATTATTAAGCAAAGGTAAAAAGCCAACAGGCTGGTGAGCACAGTATCCCTAACACCTAACACAAGGCCTATGGCTGCCATTAAAATAACATCGCCGAACCCAAACGCCTCACGTTTGTACGCCAATTTAGCGCCAAAATAAACCAGAAAATATATTGCAAAGCCAATAGCCGCACCTAACAAATGCCCAGCTATGCCTTGCCTGGCTAAAATAACCCCTATAAACGAAACAATGCTACAAAAAATAAGCACCTCTTCACAGATGACCATATGGTCAAAATCTATAAAGGCAGTTATTATAAGCATCGAAAAAAATGGCAAGTAAATAATATTTAACGGCGTAAAACCAAAAAATATATAGGAAACATAAAATACAACCCCTGTCAAAAGCTCTACAAAAGGGTACCGCCATGCTATAGGTGCTTTACAGTACCTACATTTAGCCCGTAAAAAAACCCAACTCAGCACAGGGACCAGGTCAATAGCTTTTAAAGTATTCCCACACTTAGGGCAATGTGAGCGCCCTTTTGAGATAGTTTCAGAATTAGGCAGCCGGTATATAACCACATTATAAAAAGACCCTAATACCAACCCAAATAAAAAAAATATCATTCCCATTAAAATTCAACCCTTTTTATAAAATCCAACGAAACCAAGCGGCCCTATTTAAAGGGCCACGCTTAAGCCTACCTATGCCCTGCTTATATTATTAATTACCTGCTCGCGTTTAGATTGAAGCCTAAATAATTTTTTAAGGGCATTATTATAATTTTCGCCATCATTTTCTGTTTCTTCTTGTTTAATCATAGGCTCCATTTTTTTTTTCGGTTGCGGGCCGCTTTGCCCGCTTGCGCCCTCGCCGCCAAATAATTTATCTATCTCAGCCCTTTTATCGTCAGGGATTTTATCTGCCGGGCTATTTGATACGAAATTCCCGGTGCCCCCTTCCAGCTTCTCTTCCATATCCAATTGTTTATCCAGTAAATTAAAATCAATATCAAAATCATTTTTTGGTTTTGTTTCTATAGGCTTGCCCTGCCCGCCGCCTACAATGCTTTTAAGGTCAAGGCTATCATTTTTTAAATCAAAATTATTTTTAGTTTCATTATTATTATTTTGAACCCCCACTTTTTCATCAAACTTCTTCATAATCCTGTCATAATCAGAACTATCAGAATCTTTTTCTATTTCAGCGTTGGGGACAATTGCCTTAAGTTTATCGTAATTAACCTCATTTTTTTCTTCGCCCTTCGGCTTATCCAATGTGTTTTCATATTTCTCCATAATCCCGCTATAATCAAACTTATACTGCCCCACCCTTGGCTTGTGTGTTTTTGGGGTAAAGCCGTCAAGCTCAAGGCCATGCTTGCCCTCAGGCTTTTCTGTTTTCTGTATATTAACATTAGTTAATTCGGATAAATCATGCCCGCCTGCATTCTCAATATGGGTACGCTTAGGTACGGGGTCATTCCCGGTTAAGCCTTCAGAAAATTTTATGCCGGCATCTTGGTTTTGCGGTTTTTGGGCAGTGTTCTGCCCTTTGAGCGATTCAAAACTGGGGATGCTTGGCCCAGAGTTGCTGGCTTTAGAAGGGCCCATACGCCTAAATGACAATTTATTGCCTTTTTTAGGGATAACCAATGGGGCCTCTTCAACAGAATTATCAAAATAAGCCTCATCGCTGCCGCCCAGAAGAGGTTCCGGCTCTTCTTTAATTTTGCTGTTGCTAATTTTTGGTTTCGGGACAAGCCTATCATATAAATCATCGTCAAAATTATTTTCTTCTTTTTTCTTATCCATGGATGCGCCTAACATTATGGCACCTTCATTTGGGTTTGCAATTTGTTTTTTTGATGTTTCCCTTTCAATAGCAGAAAAATCTTCCCGATAATTTTCGCCGCCCCTTTTTAAAGCAGAAGGGTCTTCTTGATAAAAATCATCAAATTCACTGGCTGCAGGCTTATCTTGAATATATTCTTTAGTTTTATCGTGGGCTTTATTATATTTGCCAAAATCCACAAGCTCTTCTAGGGCCTCTTCAAAATTTTTCGATAACCTTAGCCGGAAATCCTCTTCTTGCTGCTTAAGCTCATAATCAAAAAAGCTACGCACCTTATTACGCAAATGCCCCGTAAAATCATCTAATTCTTTGACTATCTCTTTTTCAATGAGGACGTATGAATTTCTTAATTTATCATGGTCCCTCTCTATTTTAACCTTGAACTTGGATATTATATCCACAAGGTCTTTTTCATGGCTATTACTTTCAGATATAGCATTAGCCCCATCTAATAGCGAAGGGGTTGCCGGGGTTGCTTCTTGCCCGATGGGCTTGCCAAAAAAAGCTTCCTTTGGGCTGGAGTTTTTTGCACCAAAAGAAATGTACCCAATTTTATTTTCATAAATTAAATCAACATTTATACATTTAGTCTTTTCAGAATTATAATCAAAATAATATACATCAATCAAGTTGCCTGTTTTATCATCAAAACTATAGTCAATAACGGTCCCAACACATTCGCCTTGGTTAGTCAAAACATCCTTGCCGCAAAATAAAACTTCATGATATTTAGATTCGCTGTTAAAGTAAGAATTCCCCATCCTTACCATATTAGCTTTATTCGTAATAAAAACTGATTTCCTATCAAAATCAGTATCTGAAAAAGGCACCATAAAAGTGGACTCGTCTTTATTATCCATTACCAGAAAAAACTCAACCTTAAACTCTTCTTTACTAATCATAACTTCTTTTATTACGCCGGTATGGGTATCCCCGGAATCTAAATAAGTGGGGAGATCAATTATCTCTTTCCTTTTCAATGTAATTCCCTCCAAGCCTTTGGATATTTTTAAAGCCTATTTATCTTTTGTATAAATGCTCCATGCTTTTAAATTTATATAACTGGCATACGGGATAAAGCAATTCTATTTGCCAGCAAACCGCAAACAGAATTGCCCTAAGCCGTACCGCGGGTTATTAATCCGCATAGATAAGCGCTAATAATTTTTCTTCTTTTTTACACATATCATCAATAACGCTTACTAAGTCCACTTCAATATCATCTGCACGTTTTGAAATGTCCTCTAATTTAGAAAATGCATTGTTTGCGGTGAGGGTATCTACAGAATAAATGCAAATATGTTTTAATAGCTCGGTTGCATTCCCTATTTTACCCTCATTAATCAAATTGTTTACCTCTGAATAAAGTGCGCGGGACGCCCCAAAATTAATATAGAATTCCCCATTATCCAAATTACGCACCTTTCTGAGGGCACTGCCTTTCTTATCGCTAATGAAACCAACAAACGCCCCTTTATAAAACTCCAGCGGTATATTTTTCTTTAAGCAAAATGTCTCAATATAATTAAGCTCGTAATCATTAGCTGTGCTCTCTTCCTGGGCTTCAAAATATTGGTCTTCAATATTTATTTTTTCCATTATAGATTTTACTTCTAAATTTGCGCCTTCTTCTTTTTTCGCACCGGCAATTACGGGCATAACAGGTTCCGGCTGCAAAGCATCCTGAAAAACAGAATCGTCGTCATATAATAGTTCAGGTTCAGCCCCTTGCCCGCCATTGTCTTCTAGCCCTTCCGAATAGCCTTCTAAAAATGAGTCGTCATCGTTAGAGTATAAATCCCGGATATCCAAATCAGAGGACCCTAACATGATTTCCCCGCTTTCAGAGCTCTCTGCGGTAAAAATAGGTTTGTTTAAGACCGTGCTCATCAGCTCATTAATATCAGTAATTACTTTACGGGTAGCAAGGCCATCTGTGCCTTCCTGGGCTTTTGCGGCAAAATTATTAACATTGCCTTCAGAAAGGGTTTCTGCCTGAGGGGCGGCTGCAAGTTGACCAGCCCCTTCGGCTGTATTTTTTTTGTCAATATTATTTTCTTTTTCATCCAATTGGTTTAGCTTATTAGTAATCATATCTTTTGTCCATTCACTAGGGTTTAAGCCTGAAGAGCCATCCGCTTGGGTTACTGCCTTTTGCTCAATGCCATTTTGCCCAGCTTCTTTTTCCCTTTTATACTTTTGTATCAAATTCAAATCCAAAATATTATTTGACTTCCTTGGCGTAGGTGCTGGCTTGCCAGCTTTATTGTTTGCAGGCTCATGCATCTTCATCATACTTATAGAGCCACTGCCGCCTCTTCTGTTTCTGGTAACATCTTCTTTTTCTGGAGGTGAAATAAAGTTATACATACATCACACACCCTTTTTTTAAAATCAAGCCTCGTTCCCTGTTTCTGCCTCTGGTTCAAGAGGGGTTTGCCCCATATAGAAATAATCAAGCTTTAGCTGGCCATTTTGTGGTTCTTCAAGGCCTTCTTCTGATAAAATAAGCCTTGTAAGCCTGACCGGAAATTGCATCTCTGGGTCTACCTTTTGTGCCACCGAAGCCCAGCCCCTAAAATATACTTTGTCCAATAATTGTATCGAATATTCTTTATTGGCAGCATCTTTTACAATTAAGGTTAATTTCGCCCCGGTTATACTATCTGAAAATAAGTTAAGCCCTATTTCATAAACATTTTTCTCTATTACTATATTCTTATCCGATAGGTCTAAAAATAGGTTTGGCGCTTGTGAGCCAGCCTCAAATTGATAATCGAATACTAAAAGGTCGTCTTCATTTTCTATAGTAGAACTAATTTCATTTTTTGCTTTGGTGCTTTGGTCAAAAGTGCTGTATGATGGCTGGTCAAAATTATGTATTTTAGTCTTAATAATTTCTGGTTTATTAAAATCTTCAAAATCAAATGGCTCTCCGGAAGAATTCAACATTGACCAGTCATGCAATTCTTGTTTTTCTACATACCTATCAACACTTGGGACTAAATATATGTTCAGGGTTACTACGCCTTTTAACATGGACAGTGCCTCCATATCTTCCGCATGGCCCTGTATGTAGCTCTCTAACTGACCGCCGCTTAACTGCTCAATGGCCTCTTGGTGCTCGTCATCATTAAGCCCATATATCTCATCATTATTCCTTGTTTTTCTTTCTAATGTGAAATTTTTTATAATAATCCGCTCTTTATTGTTATCTATCATAGAGAGCAGCTTCCTATATTGTTCAAAAGTCCCTTCTGTATTTAATTCTACAGTCAGCACTTCTGCCAACGGCTCGTTGCTTTCTGGGGCTATGGCATTTGGGTTAGGTACCGTTTGCGGTGTAACCGTGCCTTCTTCTGCCACAGCTTCTTCACCTTCCGCCGCTTCTTCCCCCTCAGCCCCTTCCACCGGGGCGTCTTGCGGTTGCCCTGCCTGCTCTATTGCAGTATTTACAGTTTCCGAACCGTTTATAAATGACGTTAAAATTTGGTCTTCTGCTATGCTAAATTTAAAATTCAATATATTTAATTCTGTATAATCAGTAATTGATTGCAATAAATATATAAACTGCTCTTGCGGGACTGTGCCATAAAATTTGGCCGCATCATTAACGATGCCATCTTTTAGGCTTTGTATCTCAGCCTGCAAAACTGGGACTTGCCCGGCTTTTGCTTTTTCAGCTTCATACCTCGATTCAAGGTCTATTTTTTCCTGTTCAAGCAATAACCGTTCAGCATGGAATTTTTCATAACCGAAGAAATATATTAATGCGCCAAAGACCACTATTAATAAAATTGGAATAATCTTCTTGTCCCTATCAGATAATTTCGGTTTAATTGCCCCCACCCCCTGCATTAACTAAATTTTCTGCCCAAAGCGCCGACTCTTCTAAATTAGAATTCAATAATTTAAGTATGTCTACTTGGCAGACAATTTCAAATTGATATCCCTTGTATTCAGCAGTAACCTCGCTAACGTTTGACCCGCCGGCCCCTTCCACAAAATTTTGTATAGCCGTTCCATGGGGTTCAACTTCTATTACGGTTTGTTTAGCGCCGGTTGTTACAAATACATCTGAATAATATCCGCTATCCCTTAAATTGTTCTCAAAATTGCCTATTACGGATTTCTCGGTAG
This sequence comes from Clostridiales bacterium, assembly GCA_031285815.1. Classification (GTDB taxonomy): domain Bacteria; phylum Bacillota; class Clostridia; order Lachnospirales; family JAITVM01; genus JAITVM01. Next base: position 11,280 of record JAITVM010000008.1, read on the forward strand.
CCGTACCTGCAATAGTTATGGTGGAGCCATCAATCCCTATTGTGTCTAGAAACATATTATCCGCCAAACCATTTGATATTTGGGCTAACACATTTTCGTTAGCTGTATGTATTAGTTTGCTATATATATCGAAGGATTTAAAAAGGCTAGCCTCCTTCTTGACTGTCTCCAGCTCGGCAGTACTTGCCGCATACTCTTGAAGCGATTCCGCAAAAGCCTGGGAAGCCATATCGTTAGTCATAGATTCCACTAATGACTTGTGTTGGCTAAGCGTAAAATATTCAAAAACGGTAAATAACGAAAGACCTATAACAAAAAATGCAAAAGCCGCTAAAGTTACAAGCAATATAAAATCTGTTTTAGGCTTTACTTTCACATACGGTTCAAAAAAGTTATAGTCCAAAACCTTACCCCTCCTGTCAGAAATTCAAAGGACTAGCCCCTATCTGATGAGCGCCCCAATGGCATTAAGATAGTTTAAAATATTATCATTTAACTCATGGTTAGATAACCTGACCGATTCAAATTTATAAAAACACCTGGTCGGCAGGGAAAGCTTTTTCTCAAAATATTCGTCTATACCTTTTATAAACGAACACCCGCCATATAAACAAATCTCGTCTATGGTATTTTTTCTGTTACGGGTCGTATAATATTTTAAAACCTGGGAGATCTCATTTGCCCACTCATCAAGCGTCGAAAGCGAATCTTTTAACACCAAATCGTTAAGGTTATTGCTATCCGGGGTTTCATGCAGGTGGTATATTATATCCATAACGGAATAAGTTGTACCGTTTTTGATTTTAATAACCTCCGCCTCGTCTTCCGAAACACCCATACGCTCAGCGATCGCATTATCTAAGTTTACGCCGCCTACTTCAACGATCTTGTTAAACAAATACCTTCCGTTGCCAAAAATCGAAATATTAAAGTAAGAATGGCCCATATCTATAAACACAATATTTTTATCTTTTAAGCTGCTCCTTGGGTTACTGGCTATTTCTAAATTAATTAATTTTTCAATGGAATTTGAGTTTATATCCATTGCAACCCGTTCAAGGCCAGCATCATCTGTCAATTTAACATACGGCTCGATTAAATTTTTAGGCACGGCGCCAACCGAAACTTTTAACTTCCGGGCGCGTTCCTCTTCATAAGCCGAAATAACTTTTAGCTGCATCACATAAGAAGTCGTATCTATAGGAAGGTATTGGCCCATTTCATAAGACACAAGGCCCATACGGTCCTCTGCTTTTGCCACATCGGCAATATCCATTTCCCTGCGCAATATCTCCCTGCTGTCAACTGTAAAAACCGCATCCCTAAGCTTTACGCCGTTATTATTCAGGAGCTCCTTAATGGTTGAATATACACCATGGTGGTCAACTATTTTCCCATCGTCTATACAAGACTTAGGGTTTATTATCCCATCCAAAACATCTATATATATTCTGTTATCCTTTACCTTACCTACGACGACCTTACTTGTTTTGCTACCAACATCAAAAACGGCCACAGGTTTACCCGCCCTTGATTTTCCTGGTTTCTTAGCGCCGAAAGAAGATTTTTTGGAATGCTTGTCCGGAGCCCCCATCATAACAGGCCTATCTAATTTGCCTTTAGGGGCCCTTCTACTACCTTCCTTTTTAGAAGGATTTGACGACGCCGATGCCCTAGACTTAAACATTAAGTTTCCCCCTCATACTTTTCTTTTATTCATATATAATTATCGAAAAAAAATTGCTTTTAGATTAATGTATTTTTAAGTAATATTATTTCCAGTTTAAAAGGGCTCACAAAAACGGATACAATTATCTTTCAAATACCCCAACTTATGGGGCCTGTGGCCAATATTTAGGCTTAGGGGCAAACCCCTAAGCCTAAAAAATATTTTTTCTACTATATTTATAACCTGATTATTTTTGTTTATAATATAATTATTTTTAACACCTATGATAATTCTATGCCATATTTATCGGCTAAATATTCATATACCGCAGTTTTGTCAGACAAGCTTAAAGCTTGGCCCGCCATAATAAATTCAGCAATATCTGTTTCTGAACCAGATAAAGCAGCACCATCATAAGCTTGGCCAAATGCTAGCAGGCTTAAAGAAGAATAGACAGGCAACTGCGGAAATACTGAAACTTCTTGGCCATCTATTTTTGCAGAAAGCCAGCCCATTTCATTTGTTGACAGCTCAACAATCATCCAAGTATCATTTTCGAAAGAAGGCCCTCCGCCAGATTCTAACGAAAACATACCGCCCACGGTTTTCATAACCCCAGTTATGCCGTTAAATGAAAAACCTGCAGATGCACTTGGGTTTACAAAACTAAATGGCAAAGCATTTTGATCATTCGCCCTAAAAACACCAATAAAAACCATTGTAGGGTCGTTGGTCATTGTGCTGGCAACGTTAGCAACTAGGTTTTCTTTGCCCGTAAACCTTAAAAAATCAATAAATACTGGTTTTGTTGCATATTCGTTCCTGGGGCTGGTAGTAACAAGTATATCTATATCCCTGACTTTTTCAGTTATTAGTTCGGGCCATTGTGCTACCTCGCTATTAGAAGCCATATTAGCATTTGCCCCTGACTTATAAATTTCCTGCCACTCAGATAAATATTTGCTATCACCCATTGTTACTATTTTCGCATCGTTAACATTAGCAAGCGAAGCATCAAAATGTAAAATTTTTGCGCCGGAAGAATCATCTAATGGCAGCCCGCCAATATAAATTGGGTTTGAGACTTGCTGGCCGCCTAAAACGCCTTCGAGTGATACCGGTTGTACAGAAAGGGTTAAAAACCTCCCCCTATATTCCTCTTTCAAAAGGGACAGCTCTTTTGCCGCCTCTCCTGGTATCGCTTTATAATCATTTGGGTAAACAGGCGCCCTATAACCATCAGTTTCACCTGCGTATTCTTCATAATGCTTATAATAGCCTTCCCTGGACACGTACCACTGATACCTGACTTCCAAAGTCCGCATAGCCGGCACCGGGCTTGCATGGCTTGTCGTAATGCTTTCGCCGCTTCCGGTAATGCGCCCGAACTTTGTGCTCTTTTCGCCTTTTGCGGAAACAAATTCTATTACTATATTGCCGGGGATTTCTGGGGTTTCATATACTACCCTTTTGTTTGCAGATACATATGTTATAATCCTATTCTCCCCGCTATTGTCATCTGTTGGCGATTCGTAGCCGGACACATCGCCTTCATAACCCCTAATGCCATTGTCAATGGCATAAAATTCTACATCCCTTTTAAACTCATCACTGGTATTAAAAAGGGTCACATTCATTAAAGTATAACGGCTATTGTCTACCGGCATGCCGTCCTGTATACTGTCTTTTAAAAGCTGGATTTCCTGTTCAGTCCGTTCTACAGTAGAAAATGTATCCTTTGTTACATCACTAGTAAACCTCAACATTTTATACTGCTGGCCAAAAACACCAGAAAAAGCTACTGTAATAATCGTGAGTATTACCATGGAAATCAAAACTTCTGTTAAAGTAAAACCTCGCCTCATAAACTAACCTACCTTTTAAAGCCCCGGGCCATTGATAAACCAAAGGTCCTGCGCTATAGTCCTGCCTACGCCTTCAAATACCTGGCCAAGCTCAGTGAAGTCGGTAGCCTTAAAATACCTTTCCTCCGGTATGCCTAGCGATTCCTTAATCATAGTGAGCTGAGACTCACTGGCTGACGCCGAAAATACTATAAAATAAACTTCTATATTTGGGTTAGCCTTAAACCTTGCGGCATTATCCGTTAAATATTTAATCGACGGGGTGCTCCAAGAATATCCAACCCCAAGCGAAGGCAATTCTTGATATGTCTTGTCGCCATAATACATGTTGCTGGTATTGCCTTGGTATAAATATTCATTAACGTCCCCATCAATCATAAGTATCATATAATCTTTAGTTGGTATGCCTTCTTTTTGCAATTTATCACTCTGTTTGACTATTGAATTATAAGCAACCCTAAGCCCATCCCCAGTATTTGTACATTTTTGGGGGAGTATTGGGTCTAACGCTGTAGATGTGTTCCTTCCCTTGTATACGGCAGGGTCAAACATCTCAAAAATCATATCATAATAATCTTTAAGCCTGATGAAATTACTCGAAAGCTTTTCTTCTTCCGGGTACCCTGGCGGGTACGCATAATATGCATAATCATGAAACCCTACTATCGACATATTTGAGTAATTCTTAACAGCCGCAAACTGGTTCATAAGTTTTTGGGCCGCTTCCCTTAACGCATAAGTACGGGTAGTATTCAATATAGAGGTAGTATAGTTAGCCAAATTTCCGTTCATAGAATCAGAACAGTCTAAAATAAGGGTAATATTTGCTGTTACACCTTCTTTACCCATTTCCCTGTTGTCGCCTTTAAAAGCTATCGCCGTAGCTACGTCATATTCTGAGCTATAGTCTATAATTTGCAGGGAATTAAGTGCCTCTATTTCAGAATTAAGGTCCATACTTGGGTTAGGGGTATCTTCACCGTAATACCCTTTTATTTGATATTGGACTAATTTATTTTGCTCAAAAACATTTTTTGTAGAGAATTGTAAACCATATGTTGTGCCTACAACTGTTTCCGCAAGTACCTCTTGAACATGCGAATCTGTCGCCGCATTATAAACAAAATGCACTATCTGGCTATACTGCTGCCCATTTTTCTCTCTGTTTACAACGCCAATATAATCCCAGCCCGCGGTCAGCCTTCCGGATTCAAACGAAGAACGCGGTATTAAAAACAGCGCCGTAGAGTTTTTTACTTTTGAGTTAATAGTCTCGGCCGCAACCCGCACATTAGATTGAACTGCGCTTTCGCGGCTGCTTATGTCAAATGATGTATTCGCAAATTTCATTAATGAGCCACCAATAACAATAACCATTGAAAATATAACCATAGCAAAAATAAGCTCTACAAACGTTACACCTTTACGCTTCAAAACCTTCCCCCCTTACAAATTCTTTAACACGCGCCAAACGATTTTTTATTTTATAACCACGGCGCATATTTTATCTTTTATACTGTTTTATTAATTTCCCATTCAAGCATAGCCGGGTTAGCGACATTTACCAGGCAGCGGCCTCTATTTTCTACTGCCTTGTCATACATCGTAAGCAGTATCGAGCCTGTCGCTTTAATCTCTATCCATTTGCCTTCTTTATAATCAATAGGTTTAACTTCAACGGATACCACAGCATTTTTTGATGGGTCAATAGAAATAGAAGATTTCAAAACCTCTGAACTATTCTCCGGCAAAGCTAGGGTATCAATAAGCTTGCCGCCTTCCGCATTTGGGGCTGTTAGTGCCGCTATAGACAAATCTATGCCCGTCAGTGTTAAATAATATGCTTGTGCCGACCCCATTTGGATTGCCGCACTTCTGAAATTTGTATTAACCATGGTAAATAGCCCGGCTGATAAAAGGATTACAAATACACAAACATACATTACATTAGCCAAGGCGGCACCCTTAAGCCTTTTTTTCTTTAATTTCAAAATTTAATCACCTTCTACAATAGCCTTTATTTTTTGGTGAAAACGATTAAATATAATTAAATATTTATTGTATAGACCTTGAAGACAAATAAAGGTAAAGAGTCCCCCCTTTACCTTTACCTTGATCATTAGATTTATATTTAACTATTTAATGGCTAGACAACTATTAAGTAGTTGCTGGTGCACCAGAAGAAGAACCGCTACCACCACCAATATTATAGAATTTATCTGTATCTATCTGCGTAGCTCCAACCTTAGTTGTAAGCGTCATTGCAGTAGCGTTAAATTCATACTCAACTGTAGGTGTTTTAGTTTTGAAATCTGCATCAATATACTCTTCAGTTATAAGTTCTTGAAGACCAGTAGGAAAGTGCCCTTCAGCCAATTGGAACATAGGGATAATACCTACAAGAGTCCTATGGTTTGCTAATGCAGTAGTTTTTGTTGCCTCTTCACTCATTTTTGCCATCCTAGGTACGGCTATAGCAACCAAAATACCGATAATAGCCATAACAACGAGTAACTCAACTAAAGTAAAGCCTTTTGCCCTGTTTTTTGTTTTCATTCTAGGAAATCCCCCAATAATATTTTTTTTGTTTTCCGGTTAAACCGGTATGGATGAAATAAAAACATTTATTGCGTTCGGAATAAGCAGTTAGGGATCACATAAAGATTCCTCCTTGTTATTCAAATGTTTTATTTAAAACCGGGCCGTTTAATAAAAAGCCCAATTAAAAATCATAATTTAATTATTGCTTATGTGCTATTGAAACATATCCGGGCTGGAGCTCATTGTAAACATCGGGATCATAACCGACATAACAACGCCGCCAATAACAACACCCATTATCAATATCATAGCCGGCTCTATTAATGAAAGGAGCCTAGAAACACCGGCGTCAAACTCTTCATCATAATAATCGGCAGTTTTAAGCAAAAGCTCGTCTATAGTACCGGTCTCTTCACCAATCCCCAGCATAGAAACCATCATCTGCGGGAATAAGCCGGTCTTCTTTAATTCACCTGTCAAGGTCAAACCACGCTTAACGCCGTCGCTGGCCACAGAAATAGCTTTTGTGACTATTACGTTATTCGTCGTTTCGCCCGATATGGCTAATGCATTTACTACAGAAATACCGCTTTGCATTAAAGTAGACATAGTCCTTGTAAACCTTGCGGTAACAATTTGGGTCATCGGTTCGCGCAATATCCTACTGCTTAGCAGAAAGTGGTCATAATTATATCTGCCCCTGTCTGTAGCAAGGTAGGATTTTATCGATACAAACCCGCCAATAGCAGCTGCCAGGAATATATACCAAAATTTTTGCATTATATCAGACAAACCCATTACCATCCTGGTGATTAGTGGCAGCTCCATATTCATGCCATTAAATAAATCTTTAAAAGTCGGCAGTATGAATACCATTAAAACCACTACAGCTCCTACTGTCATAACCCCTAATATAGTAGGGTAAGTTAATGCGCCTTTAACCCTATTGTTGATTTTATTTTCCTTGGTATAATGCAGGGACATCCTTTCCAGTACCTCGTCTAATTTACCGGTTGCTTCCCCCGCCTCTACCATAGTAACCAGGATTTTAGGGAAAACTTTCGGAAATTCTTTCATGGATTTGGAAAGCAAAGCGCCTTGCTTAAGCGACTGGGATACGCTTTTTAGCGCCCCGCGCAAAGCCACATTTGCGGTCTGGGCTTCTTGTATGTCAAGCGCCCTGTTTATCGGCATGCCTGTATTAAGCATCGCGGATAATTGCTTACAAAATGTAGCTAAATCTGAAACTTTAACTTTTTTTTCAGTCAGTGGTAAGTTAATAGAAATTGAATGTTTATCTTCTGTGATTTGAATCGGTGATTGGTGCCTGCTCTTTAAAATCGAGATAGCATCGTCTTTAGAATTGGCATCGATTTTGCCTTCGATAATTTGACCGTTAGCTTGGACTGCTCTGTACTTGTACGGTACACCCAAAAGCGGTCCCCCCTCAAAGTTATTTATTTTTTAGCTAACTTTATATCGTCATTTTCGATTTGTACTTTAGAATTTTTTTTGCTATTTAACTTTGTTGATTAAAAATTGTTTCCGGATATAATATCGTCCGGCTATAATTTTTACTTAACAATAAATTTTAATATTATTTCGATTTTTTTCTTTCGCCTATTTAATATCGAAATAAATAAAAATTTACTTTAAAAAGTTGCTTAATGCTATTTTTTTTGCTTACAACTTATAAAAAGCAAAATTATTTACAGGATATTTATCGCCCATAACACGCCACGGCTTAACTGTAAAATATTAGCTATAAAAACGGGTGGCCAGGCCCCCAGAAAGTTACCGCAAAATAAAAAAGCCACCCATAATATTTTAAGGCGGCGGTTTAGTAAGCTTATAATATCTCCAAAAGCCTTTCTGCAAAATCTATAACCACAAGGCTCTCTTCATCTTCTAATAATTCCAGCATCATTCTTTTTATAGCCGGGCGGTTTTTTGCATTTTTAACTTCACGCAAAAGGTTAATAGCCGAGCATCTTATATGATAATCTTCATTTTTTAAATACTTGCCCATTTCTAAAAGGTATTCCTCAACACCAAACAAATACAGGCCGTAACAGCAGGATAGGGCACAGGAGCTGTCGTTAGAAGATTCCAAAATATCTATTAAAAAATCTATTTCATCATTAGATATCTGGGTTAAAGAGATAAGTATATCTATCCAAGACAAAATGGCGTAGCTTTTTGCAATCCCGTCAGGCTCTTCTTTAATTATTTTTTTAAGGTATGCCGATACCTCAGATTCTTTATACGCCGACAAAGAATCATATACCTCTGTCCTAACATTTCCGTCGCTGTCATTAATAAGCCTAAGCAAGATATTTTTTGTCCGGACATCTTTTTCATAAGCGCAAAGCCTGGCAACCTTTATCCTAATCAGCGGGTAATCAGAGTAGCTTAGCCTTATGAGCGTTTCATAATCACAACTATCCCATTGCTTTTTTTCTTCGATAGCAAAAATAGCATCTTCTGATGATGAATCAATCATGTAAAATCCCCCTATTAAATTTTTCCCCTATTGATACCAGCTTATAAACAGCAAGCCTTCTAAAGCCGGTACTTTTACTTATACTAAATTTAAGTTAAAGCAAATAAGTTTTACATGGTAAAATCTGTTTAATTATATGTGATACAAACTTTCCCAACTTCATTATCGTCTAAAGTAAAAAAAATATTACATAAAAATTAAAAATTGTTTATGGGCAAAAAAATAAGCGCCAAGCCCTCCGGCCAATCTAAGGTATTGGCAAGGTTTTTGGCACTTTTAAAAAACATATCACACAAACAAGTAATTGTATATTAAATCAAAAAGTTCTTTTTTAAGGTTTTCATCCAGGATGCGCATCTCATTAAAAATAGCTTTTGTAATTGTAGACTCAAGAATATTATGAATAAAGAAAGCGGCAACATAAATATCCACAGCCTTCAGTTCCCTGCCCCAGTTAGTTAGCGCCCTTGATAAATGCCCTTGTATTTCTGATTCGAAGGACGATATATGCTTACTAAAATCATTATTGGTCATACCAACCGCCATAATTTGTTTTTGGAACTCCGGCATCACTTTATATGCTTTGAAATAATTATTAATTAGCTGTGAGACTACCCTGTCTTTTCTATTTAGGGAGCCTAGGCTGTCTAGCGCCAATTCTTTCTTAAGCCTATTTATATATATTTCAAAGCATTCATAAAAAAGGTCTTTCTTATCATTGTATATTTGATATAAGCTTTCAATATTTATATCGGCTATTTTAGAAAGCTCTTCGAAAGTAGAATTATAATAGCCTTTTTTTGAAAATAAAATTATTGCTATCTGTAGAATATGTTTTTTAATCTGCAATGCTTCTTTATCATTAGGAGTATTTAAATAACCTTGCAATTTAAGCCACCCCTTAGCCATTAATAATGATCACCCTGCATAAATTATAATTTATACAGATACCATACAAATGACAAAAAAATTTTCGAATTTAAAAAAAATTATAAGGTGTAAAAACCCCTGTGTTTTTTGTACACAAGGGTTATCCGGCTTATTGATGATGATTTAAATACTATGCTTTCAATTTTTCCGCCTGCATCGCGGCATTAAGCGTATCCATTATTTCGTCCAGGTCCCCGTCTAAAACAGCCTCGAGCCGGTGCAGGGTTAAATTGACCCTATGCTCAGAGACCCTGCCCTGCGGAAAATTATAAGTACGGATACGCTCGCTGCGGTCGCCTGTGCCCACTTGGGATTTACGTTCCGCCGAGTATTCGCTCCTCTGGCGTTCAAGCTCTAAATCATAAAGCTTAGCGCGTAAAATCTTAAGCGCTTTGTCCCGGTTTTTAAGCTGGGATTTTTCATCCTGGCATGAAATTACTATGCCGGTTGGCGCATGGGTAACCCTAACAGCAGAGTCTGTAGTGTTTACTGATTGCCCGCCGTTTCCCGACGAACGGAACACATCTATCCTGACGTCATTCATATCAAGCTGTACGTCAACCTCTTCTGCCTCAGGCAGCACGGCAACGGTAACCGTTGAAGTGTGGATACGCCCGCCGCTTTCAGTAGTGGGTATACGCTGGACACGGTGCACGCCGCTTTCATATTTTAAACGTGAATAAGCGCCCTTGCCGTGTATCATAAAAGAAACTTCTTTAAAGCCGCCTAATTCTGACTCGTTACAATTTAAAAATTCGGTTTTCCACCTATTACGCTCGGCAAAGCGGCTATACATCCTATATAAATCCGCGGCGAACAAAGCGGCTTCATCCCCGCCTGCCCCGCCCCTGATCTCAACTATAACATTTTTATCATCATTAGGGTCTTTTGGCAGTAATAAAAACTTCAGCTCTTCTACCGTAGTTTCTAATTTAGCCTGGGCTTCTTTAATTTCTTCCTTAACCATTTGCCTAAAATCGTCGTCCAGGTTTTCCTCAAACATCTCTTTCGTTTCTTTTAGGGATTCATTTATCTTTTTGTACTCGCGGTATTTTTCTATAATATCAGTTAATGAACTATATTCCTTCATTAGCCCGCGCCATTCATTTTGGTTTGCAATAACCTCCGGGTCATTCACCTGGCCGGCTAAATTTTCATACCGCACTTCTATATCTTCAAGTTTACTAAACATCCATGCCACCTTCTTTATTAAACATTCACCTATACTGCCCTACCACCACCCTATCCAGGCCCTGGTAGTCTTTTATCAGTTCTAAAAAAACTATATTATATTTTTGAAAAAGGCCCCGTAGCGCATTAGCCTGGTTAAAGCCTATCTCAAACATAATTAACCCACCAAAATTCAAATAATTTTTGGCATTAAAAAGAATATTTTTATAAAAACACAAACCATCAGCCCCACCATCCAGCGCTAAAATAGGCTCAAAGCCTTTAACGTTTTGGCTTAACCGGTTTATTTCAGCCGACTCAATATACGGCGGGTTTGATATTATTATATCAAATTTTTCGCCGCCAAGCCCGGACATTAAATCTGATTCAACAAATTTAACCTTATTGCTTACATTATTTATAAAAGCATTTTTTTTGGCCACAGAAAGTGCCGCACCGCTTATATCTACCGCAGTGAAATCAAAATCAAAAAGCTTTGCCAGAGATATAATTATACAGCCGGAGCCAGTACCCAGCTCAAGTATTTTTTTATACTTGCCGGTATGCAAATACTTAACACAGCGCTCCACTAAAATTTCCGTGTCCGGCCTGGGTATCAAGGTATTTTCATCCACATAAAAACCATTCCCCATAAACTCGCATTTATTTATTAAGTATTGGACAGGCTTGTGCCTTGAGCGCTCATTTATTAACAGCTTATATTTTTCAAACATGCCTTCATCTAAAACCATATCCGGCCCTGTTATAACATACAAACTATCAACACCTGCAACATAAGCTAAAATCAGCCTTGCGTCCAGCATATAAGATTCGATATTATTAGCTTTTAAAATAGATTTCCCATAGCTATATGCCTCAGACAGTTTGGGGTTCAACCTCCAAAACCCCCTTCATAGCAGCAATCGCTACTTCTATCTGGGCGTCGTCGGGCTCTATCGTAGTCCATTTTTGCAGTAAAAGCCCCGGCTTGCTAAAAAACTCCGCAAACGCCGATTCGCTCCTCCCTGCAAACCTAATAAGTTCATATGAGATGCCCGCCACAACCGGCACAAGTATAACCCGTGAAATAACCCGCATAAGCAAAACGTCAGTCTTTAAAAACATAAATACTATAATGCTCACTATCATTACCAAAAATATAAAGCTTGTGCCACATCGCTTATGCAGCCTGGTGTGCTTCCTAACATTTTCAACAATCAATTCGTCGCCATGCTCAAGGCAGGCGATTGTTTTATGCTCGGCGCCGTGATACATAAAAACACGCTGTATGTCTTTCATTTTACTGATCAAAAACATATACCCTAAAAATATGGCCATTTTAACAATGCCTTCTAATAGCGATAAAACATAAATAGACTCAAACTTTATCACAGATTTTATAAAACCGCTAATCAAAACCGGGAGCACCATAAAAATACCAATTGAAAGCGCGATTGATATAGCCACAGCAAAACCCATAACTATATTAACAGCTTTGTCCCCAAATTTATCATACATAAACTTATCAAATTTTGATTCTTCCCCGCTATCGCCAACTTCTTCCACCCCCGCAATTTCCGCAGATTTCGTTAATATTTTCATACCAAGTACAAGCGAATCAACAAAAGCTGCCATACCCCTTATTATAGGGAGCTTTAAAATAGGGTATTTGTTAGCCGGGGGCTTTAAATCTGTTTTTTCTAAATAAATGCCATTCTCAGGGGTGCGCACTGCAAGGGCATAAACTGTTTTCCCGCGCATCATAACCCCTTCTATTACCGCCTGGCCGCCAATATATGTTGGTGCTACATTTTTTTTCATTAACTATCCCCCTTTCTTTAATATTGCAATCAGAAATGCTACTGCCTAACAAAAAAGAGCGGGTTTATCCCCACGCCCTTAATTAAGCTACATATTGTATTTCTTTTTAAACTTCTCAACCCTGCCGCCTGCTTCAAGTAAAAGCTTTTGGCTCCCGGTGTAGAATGGGTGGCATTTTGAACAAACCTCAACAGTAATCTCTTCTTTAGTCGAGCCTGCCACAAATTCGTTGCCACAATTGCAACGTACTTTAGCTTCATAATATTTTGGGTGTATCTTATCTTTCATTTTGTTCACCTCTCCTATAGTTAGGACACATTTTGGCGTCCTTCGAGTTGGCTAAATTTATTAGCTTATACCAGCCCGTTTCATTGTAAATATTAGGCTAATATTATTTAGGCTCTTTGCCTAAAAACAACATTATGTATTATACCATAAGAAAAAACATGTTACAATAATTAAATTTGAATATCTGGCGAAAACCGAAAAGCCATATTTTTTTTCAGCTTTGGGTTATAGAATTCAAAATGGGTTGAATAAAGCCCCATCTTTACAAAGCCCTTGTTATGCATAAAATATTTATTATATTTTGTGTCGCCATAAACAGGCAAACCTGCATCCGCAAGCTGGGCACGGATTTGATGGTGCCTACCCGTAAAAAGTTCGATTTCTATTATTGACACATAGCCAAATTCTTTATTCTTTTTCTTTTGTAGCAATTTATAATTTAGCCTGGCCAATTTGGCGCCGCCCTCATTTTTATTAACTACCCTTGATATATTTAAACGCTGGTTCTTAATTAAGCAGCATTCTAAATTTTCATTTATTTTCGCTTCGCCGCAAACTAAAGCGGTATATTTTTTTATTACACTGCGGTTTGAAACCTGCCCCGAAATAATTTGGGTGAAGCTTTTATTTTTAGCAAAAACAATAACCCCGCCCACCGGCCTATCAAGCCTATGTACAAGGCCCAAATGGGCCGGCCCTTGCAAATAGCTATAAACTTCTGAATAAAGGTCAGGGCACCCTGTTTTATCAGCCTGGCAAGGCACGCCCCGTTCCTTATTCAATACGATAATATCTTTATCCTCATAAATAATATCCATATGCCACCTTTTAATATTTGTATTAACCCACGTAGCGGTTTATATCTTCTTTGCCGATCCCCTCGTGCAAAGAAATGTTTAGGGAGTTAGCTATTATATTTGCCAGCCTGTCTATAACCTCGTCAACCTCTTTCGGCGTGACAAACATATTCGCGCTATAAGGGTACAAAATTTCTTTAATCATGGAATATTTTTCGTCTGACTCTAATGATTCCAGCATTTCATAAAATTGCGCGCCGTTTTCTGTTTGGGATTTCATAGATCCTAAAACCAAATCCATTGTATCGCTTACTAAAGTAGCGGCATCCACAACGGTTGGTACGCCAATCCCGATTACCTTAACGCCAAGGTGTTTTTCGTCAAGCATCTTCCTATTATTCCCCAGCCCTGCCCCCGGGCTAATGCCGGTGTCACAAATTTGAATGGTGGAATTTATCCTGCTGGTCCTACGTGCGGCCAAAGCATCAACCGCTATAACCAAATCCGGTTTTACACGGCCCACAATTCCTTTAACAGTTTCTGCAGTCTCAATGCCGGTTATACCCATAACCCCTGGTGAAATAGCCGAAACATCCCTTACCTCTGTTTGTATTTCTTTTGAAATGCTTTCTTTTATATGCCTAGTAACCAATACCTTTGAAACGACCTTCGGCCCCAAAGCGTCTGGGGTAACATGCCAGTTGCCCAACCCTATTATCAAGCAGGAGCCCCCATCCTTCAAATTATGGAGCCGGCCCAGCTCATCAGAAAAAACTTTAATTATTTCTTCCTGTGCATAAACATCGTTTATTTTCATTAAATCAGATTCTATGGTAATATAATTGCCAATAGGCTTGCCCATAGATTCTGCACCTTCATCATTAGTTACCCTAACCCGTGTTACTTTTATCTCGCCTTCATAAATTTCTTCCTCTTCAACCTCAACCCCCGGAAGGATGCTTTCATCCCTGCTGCTTTTCAAAAGCTCATGCGTTTCTAACGCAAGGTCAGTACGTATCATTATACATCACCTTTCTTTAAAGTTAAAACCTTTAACTATAAATATCACTGACGTATATTTTTACCTTATAAAATTATTATATACAAGCAAAATTTGATTTCCCTGAAATTATTGACTTATTGATATTTTTGATTTAGAATATATAAAAATATTATATTAAGGAGGTGTATATCCGTTGGCAAATATTAAGTCCGCTAAAAAAAGGGTCAAAGTTATCGCTAAAAAAACTTTGCGCAACAAAATGATCAAATCTAGCACAAAGACCGCGATTAAAAAAGTGGTTGCCGCTTGTAATAACAATAACAAGCCAGAAGCCCAAGCTTCATTAATAGAAGCTGTATCCAAAATAGATAAAGCTTGCAGTAAGGGCGTTTACCATAAAAACAATGCATCCAGAAAAAAATCCAGGCTAACTAAACTAGTAAACAAAATAGCTTAACCCTCTAATGTTATTTTTGTACTGTATATTTAGGATGGATTTTATCAGCAGTTCAAAAAATGGCAACCGTGTCGGCCATTTTTTTTATTTATTAAATAGCCTTTGTATAGGCTTTTTTTTATTTCAGGGCAAGAAAAATTTTGGGCACATAAAAAATAGCCTTAAAGGCTATTGTTTTAAAAATAAAAATATATTCCGATATAAAAACCTGCGCACTTACTCTTCTTTTAATTTTGCAAAAATCATCCTGCCTGCCGATGTTTGAAGCACAGATGTAACAGTGACATATATAAGCTCCCCAATAAACCGGGAACCGCCTTCAACAACGAT
>JAITVM010000130.1 GCA_031285815.1 Clostridiales bacterium
ATCAGAAAGTACAGGTACAAGCCGGCTGACTTTTTGGTTTAATACGTCCCAGGCTTTTTTTATTGGGTCATCTTTAGATAGCCCCACAGGTTTATATACGTCCAAATCTTCAATTTTAATTTTTACGTCTTTAAGCAATGGGGGCTCGCCGAACCCAAAATAATCTAAAACGAATTTTGTTTCCTTATTGACATTGCCAATCCGGTAAGCAGATGCATTTTCAAAACCTAGCTGTCTTTTTAATTCGGCATACGCGATTGATGAGCAGATAGAATCGGTGTCTGGGTTCTTGTGGCCAAATATATATAGTTTGCTCAATTTTACCCCTCCTAGGTTAATTAAACATTTATGCTTCAGGCAAAACCATATTAAAATGTTTATATCCTGTATAAGTTACCACCCTACCGCGGGGCGTCCTTTGTATAAAACCGAGCTGTATTAAGTAAGGCTCATATACGTCTTCAATAGTACCCGGGTCTTCACCGATTGCAATAGATAATGTGTCTAAGCCCACGGGGCCGCCGCTGAATTTTTCTATTATGGTTAAAAGCATTTTCCGGTCAATATTATCAAGCCCATAATTATCTATATCTAATAACTCTAACGAAATTTTTGCGGTTTCGTCTGTGATTTCGCCACCATATTTAACCAGGGCGAAGTCACGCACCCTCCGCAGCAAACGGTTTGCAACCCTTGGGGTCCCGCGGGAGCGGCGTGCCAATTCTTCGGCACCTTTTTCCGTTATGGTTATATTTAATACTTTAGCCGAACGCTGGACAATTTTTTTAAGCTCAGCTACCGAATATAATTCCAGCCGCTGTATTACCCCAAACCTATCCCTTAAGGGTGAGGACAAAAGGCCGACCCTGGTCGTTGCCCCAACTAATGTAAACCTTGGGAGGTCAAGCCTTATAGATTTTGCGCCGGGGCCTTTGCCAATAATAATATCAAAGGCGAAGTCTTCCATTGCGGGGTATAATATTTCTTCTATAAGCTTATTTAGCCGGTGTATTTCATCAATAAATAAAATATCGCCTTCATTAAGCTCATTTAGGATTGCGGCCATATCGCCGGCCCTTTCAATGGCCGGGCCGGATGTTATTTTAATTTTAACATTCATTTCGTTTGCAATAATATTTGAAAGCGTTGTTTTACCAAGGCCAGGCGGCCCATATAATAAAACATGGTCTAGTGTCTCTTTGCGCATTTTCGCGGACTCTATATAAACCCGTAGGTTATGGATAACCTTTTCTTGGCCAATATAAGATTCAATTGTGCTTGGCCGGAGTTTTGGGTCCAGGTCCAAATCTTCTGTTTTAATATCTGTAGCAATAATCCTTTTTTCCAATTTTGATCACTCACTATTTTCTACTGCCTTGAAAGTTTTTTAAGTGACAGCTTAATGATTTGGCTAGTATCCATACCTTCAGTATATACGCCCATGACAGCGCTGAAGCTTTCAGATTGGCCATACCCCAAGGAAGTTAGCGCGTCAGCCGCGTCTTGTTTTTCGGTTTGCCCTAAAAATGATATAGGGGCAGCTTTATTTAAAATATTTTCTGATTGGGTTTTCATTTTATCTTTAAGCTCTAATATAATACGCTGGGAAGTTTTTTTACCTATGCCTGGGCATTTAGTAATTGCATTAATATCCTCTGTTATGATTGATAATATAATTTGCTCAGGGGGCATTGTGTTTAGGATACCAACGGCTATTTTGGGGCCTACCCCTTGGACGGTTTTTAATAGGTCAAAAATATTGATTTCTTCCCTGGTCAAAAAACCAAATAGAGTTATTGCGTCACTGGTGACGTTCATATATGTATAAATTTTAGCCTCTTGGTTTAATTCTATGCCCCTTATTGTGTTTGCGGAAGCATAAACTGTATACCCAACCCCGTTATTTTCTATAACAAAATAAGAATCGGCTATATAGTCGATAAAGCCTTTTATAAATGAAACCATCTACCTACCCCATTTTAGTTTCTGTAATACTAACCGCTATATTAAATTAGTATAAAAAAGTTAGGAAAATAAACACCTGTTAATATAATATAATCTAATTTATATATAATGTAAATAAAATCCCTCCATATTTTATTTTACCATGGAGGGATTTCGTTTACAAAAAGCTTTTATTTAACGGGCGCGTTGGCTATTTTTTTTAGAATTTTTTGCTGTCAAAAAGAATAGGATCATAGTTTTTAGCGTCTCCGATTGTGAACTCAGCTCTTGCGCGGCGGCAGCGGATTCTTCGCTTGTCGCGGTATTTGATTGTACGACGGCGGAAATCTGGTCAATGCTTGAGGCAATACTGCCGATCGCTTCGGCTTGCTGGGTAGAGCCGGCGTAAATAGTGTTGATCGTTTGCGAAACTTCGGTAACGTTTTCGACGATCTTATTAAGAATATCCGCAGTTTCGTTTGCCCGCTTCCGCCCTTCATCTACACGTTCAATAGATTCGCCTATCAGTGCGTTTGTTTCCTTTGCGGCTAAACTGCTCCGGTTGGCAAGGCTACGTACCTCCTCTGCTACAACGGCGAACCCTTTTCCGTGGTCGCCGGCACGGGCCGCCTCAACAGCCGCGTTCAGAGCCAAAAGGTTCGTCTGGAAGGCGATGTCTTCTATTGTTTTGATAATATTATTTATTTGTTCCGAAGATTTAGAAATATCGTCCATAGCGCTTAACAATCTTTGCATTTCATTGTTCCCCAGTTCCGCATTGGATTTGGATATGTCCGCAAATTGTGTCGCCTGGCGGGCGTTGCTTGCATTTTCTGATGTTTTGTTGTTTATTTCGCTTACAACGTCAGACAATTTGGTAATTGATTCCGACTGGTCCATAGCGCCTTGCGAAAGTACTATCGAGCTTTGGGAAATATGTGCTGCGCCAGTCAAGGTTAGGGTAGCAGCGTTTGCTATGTCGTCCATGGTTTGGTTTAACGTTTTGAGTATCGTATTGATCGAATTTTTTATAGAAGTAAATTGGCCAAGGTATTCCCGGTTTATAGATTGCGTCAGGTCGCCTTTGGCAATTGCCGCAAGTATGGCGTTTACTTCTTCTATATAGGAAGATACAGTAGCTACCGTGGTATTAAGCGCATTGCTTATAACCAGGAATTCGCCCTTAAAGCTGCCCTTCGTGCGCTCGTGGAAATTACCGGCCTCCATTGCGAGGATAACGCGCCTCAGCTCATTTAAAGGATTGTTGACGGATTGTAAAATATCGTTCAACCCGCCCATTAAGGAAACCCAGTCACCCTTATATGACGACAGGTCCACCGCGTAATCCAGTTCGCCGGCCACGGCCCGTTTTGAAACTTCTTTAATTTCATGCACAAGCTTGTAAATGTTTGACCTTAGCCCTTCAACGGATTCGTTTATAAAGGCCTCCTGGCCCGGGAACTGGCGCAGCGGGGCCTCAAAGTGGCCATCTACAATCCCTGCTATACATTCTAGGGCTTCACGTTTTGAAGATGTATGGTCGTCCAGCATTTTGTTGACGGCATCCACAACTGTGGCATAAGCGCCTTGATAAATTTCCGCGTCTATACGCGCATCAGTCATGCCTTCGATATTATGTTTATGGGCGACTTGCTCAAGGTCGGCGATTAATTTATTTATGACGCCGGCCAGGTTCCGCATCGTTTCCTCTAAAACGCCTATTTCATCATCACGCGTTTTTTTGATCTCAACGGACACATCGCCCTGGCTCAGGCTTGTGGCCTGCTTTGATAGTCTCTGTAAAGGCCTTGCAATGCCGTTAATATTTAATATCATAATAGGTATTGAAACAAGGCAGATTCCGATAAACAAGAGTACCCACATCGAAATAACGCTTCCGCCGCTCACGGAGGTATTAATTGCCAGTATGCTGCCGACGACGGCGTTGTTACGGCCTAATACCGGTGTATATAGCCAAATGGATGATTTATCTTCAAAATCTTGCTGTTTTCTGATAGCGGTATTTTGGTTTAATGTTTGAAAATCCCCTTCGAGGATTTTATCGAACATGTCAGGCCCGCCGGCATACGAGGTTACGACAGGCACATCGCCTTGGTAAAGCGTTACGTCACAGCCTGTCCTTAGTTTAATGTCTTGCATGACAGCGTCGGTATCAATCCTCCTTGATAAAAAAATTACTCCGATTTGGCTACTGCCTTTCATAATCGGCACGCCTGCAGTGATACTAAAACCGCTGTTTAGGGTAGGGTAAGCATAAGAGACAGACTTGCCTTCCATTGCATCGCCAATCGCTGCCGAAGATTTAATATTATCACCAAATGATTCAGGCTTATGGACCCTTGCCAACGCGTTACCTTCTATGTCTGTAATCGTCATGCCGTTACAACCGGACGAGGCAAATGCATCTTTGGCCTGTTCAATGATTGCATTTGTATCTTTCGCTATAATCGCATCCGCCATCTCGGAAGATGTATTCGCGGCTACAATCTCGGCAAACCCAAGCGTCGATAAACGCCAGTCTTCTAAAGTTGTTTTAATTGTCTGCTCGACAGATTCAGAAATTGTGACGGTATTGTTGGTGAGCAACATATTTGTACTGACCATGGCCGCCGTAATAAAAATGATGGAGATGGCCATCTGTACCACAACTGTCATTGTGAACAGCCTCAACTTTACTGACTTATAATACTTCATAAATACACCTCTTTTGTCAAAATGCATACATCCCTTTTTAAATTCATACTTATATATCGTAATTAGTCTAAAATTCGCTTATTGGTAAAACATAGGAAAAATCAACCGCGCTTGGGTATTAAGCTACCGGGTTTCAAAGGGCTAAGCTGGATTTGCCATAGTATTTTTAAATATAGTCATAAATTAAATTTTATGTTAGTAGAATATAAAAAAAAGACATGGGGGTATTTATTTTGAAACCAGATTCATCAGTTGTACCCGCTACCGATGAAAAATCCCAAGGAACAGCTTTGGTGACTGGGGTTGCGGTAGCATATGCAATTACCTGTATTGTAT
>JAITVM010000161.1 GCA_031285815.1 Clostridiales bacterium
CCGGCATAATTTCCAGGGTATACTTCGGTTGCCGCATAAACTGACGCATAGTTGCCGGCGTCAAGAAGGTCCAGGTCATTCCTGCATGTCATAATATTTATAAAATATGGGACAATCCCTATAATGTCTAAATCTTCTTCAGAGCCACCGCTATCTTTTTCATCTTTTTTTGAATTTTTAATTTTATTAGAATTTTTGTGGATTTTTATAGGCTCGCCAATTTCTTCATCAACTTTTTCTTCTTCTACTTTTTCCTCTTCAATTTTTTCTTCTTCTATTATTTCTTCCTCAATTTTTTCCTCTTCTACTTCTTCCGTTTCTTCTTGAATATATATTATTTCATCAGTATCCAATTCGCCGCCATAAACAGTACTACTGGTAAAAAGGGTTGACACAATTACAGTAGCAACAGCGATGTTAAAAAGATTTTTTCTCATTAAAAAAATCCTCCTCTTGTTATTTGAACATAATAACAACCCGGAGGATGCAATGCGACATTATTTTTTAGTTAATTGCATTTTATTCTTTTATTTCTATATTTTCCGCAATCGAAATTAATTGTACTTCCGGAATATTGCCTGATAATTGAAAGTAATATTCATCATTGTGCCATACTAGAAAATTCGTTCCGTTTTTCTCAGAATAATTTGCCTCAAACCCATTAACATCAAAACTTTTCATTGTTGAATCCTCTGTGTCTATTAGTATTTTAGATATATTTTTATTTACAATAAGCCGGAAGGATTGGCCCTCGCCAACAAAACTTATCGAATACTCATCAGAAATCTCTCCATAGCTGTCTTTTTGATACGAAAAACCTTCGGGGATATAGTCAAACCTAAGCATATCATTGGCATAGCTATTTACGGACTTATCTTGTATTATATTGCCTACCTCTAGGTGGGTAAGCTCTGTATCGATAAATTCCAGGAACCTAAGCCTCCAGGCCCTAACGCTTAATATAGACGCACAAAATAAAACTATAACGGTTACAAAAAAAACAGCCACATACCTTGAGGTTTTTTTTAACTTCTTAATAAAAATTTTTCGGCGCTCCCTGGCAAAAATTTTCTTCATCTGCCTTATATGGTTTTCCGAAAAAGTAACATCGGTATCATAATCTAAATTATTTAAATAGTCCGCCATTATCAATTCTTCAGCTTTTGGCACAAGTGTATATAATAAATCATCAAATGTCCTGTCTAGTATTTCCTGATTAAATTCATCGTTTTCTTCCATTATAACTCCCCCTTAAGGATATACTCTTATGAGCTTAAGTATCCGGCAAGCTTATAAAAAATATATTCCTAAATTAAAGTATCCCTTCTTTTACAACTATACAAGATTATATTCTAATTTTGTGGTTTTTAGCGAAAATATTATGATACTGTTATTAAAAAGTTATATTTTAGTATAAAGGTTTGACAGTATCTTTGCCACTAATTTATTAAGCCCGCTTAGTATAAATAAATTTATTTTAAAGGGGTTGCATATCAATTATTTTTAAATGTTTCTAATTTTTTATTAGGGCCGGTATTTACGTTTATAATATATAAAACTTTACTTTAAATTATTTACTTTTTAAGAAGAATTGATACCTGCCATACTGTTTGCCAACCACTTTTTTACATAATATAAAAATATAAGTTATATTGCCATTATATAAACATTTACATAAATTCGCAATACTCGTTTAATTAATTAATCCCGTGAAATTTTGGATATTATAACAGAATATAGCCTAAATGGGTTATAAAAACAATATGTTTTTTTGATTTGGATTTGAAATGTTTAAGCAGAAGGGTTAATATCTATAAACGTATAGCCAGCAAATAAAAAATAATATTTGTTGGCTATACGATAGGTTTTTTTACTGCGTTTTGCTTTCCTTATACAATACCTTTATAAGGGACAATACTAACATAACAGAAAGGGCAACGAGTATTGTGGCGACGCCGCCATAAAGCCCATGCTTGTCGGCTACCGCACCAACCAGGCCCGGCATTATAATAGCGCCAAAGCTTGCTAACGCAATAACAAACCCCGTAGTAAAGGTAGACGATGTACCAGGCACAGTAGAAAAAGTAGTAGGGTAAACCCCACCCATAAAAAAACCGATGCCCAATAAAAATATTACGCTTAGGGTAGCAGTTTTGCTTAAGAGCATCCCGGCAAAACAAAAAGTAACGCCGATTGAAAGCAGCAGCAATAATTTTGCTTTGTCATAACGCTGTGAAAGGAACGCACAGAGCAAACGCCCTAACATAATAACAAACCAAAGTATTGTTGGCGTAAATTCCGCTACAAGCGGCGGCAGTATGCCCTGCTCCCTAAAATAAACTACAAACCAGCCTATTATTGACGCTTCTGCACAAAGGTAGAAGAATAAAATAAGTGTGCTAAGCCAAAAATGCATATTTTTTAAAAAATCCAAAGAGTGCCCTTTTTCCCGTTCAAGCTTAGCCGTCGAAATCCCGCCGCGTGTAAGAAAAAACCAGGCAGATGCAGTAAGCAGTGCAACTGTAAGCGTGGCGCCTTTCCAAAAAGGCGGCTCCCCCCTTGTAAAAATAAATACAACAAAAGGCGAGAGTAAGGCACCGGTCGCAAAAACTGCGTGGAGTAAATTTATTGCAGCGGCTTTATTTTTTGCATACCCAGAAGCTGATGCATTACAAATATTGCTCATTGTGCCGCGGCCAATGCCCATAAGCGCAAAAGCTAACCAAAACAACAAGAGCCCTTTAGAAAAAGAGGCAATTAAAAGCCCAATTGTAGTGCCTGCGCCTAAAATCAAAGCTGAGCGCTTGCGCCCGATAATATACGGCAAAAATCCGGCCGCCAAAACAGCACAAAGGTTGCCTATTTGGTGGGCGGATAATATAAGCCCGCTTTGGGCATAGCTAAACCCATTTTCTGATATTATGTATGGCATAAGCGTGCCAAGCATAATGCTCATAAGGCCACTTGTGAAAAAAGAAAAATAAGTTGCCTTAAGCAGCCTTTGGCCTTCTTTTTGAACGCCCAGCCAACTAAAAATTTTGTCAATCGGCACTTAAAAAATCCTCCCGCATAGGGGTAAAAAAATCTACAAGCACACCTGCTTTGAGGCATACACAGCCGTGCTTTATGCCATCTTTTTTTAACATTGTGTCGCCTTTTTTTACAACCTTCTTTTCGTCGCCGATAGTAAATTCAAACTCGCCTTCTGCCACATATGTTACCTGGGTATGCGGGTGCGAATGCAAAGCGCCAATCGCCCCCGCTTCAAATGTGTTTTCAACACACATCATTTCCTTGCAATAAGCGAGCATCTTTTTCTTAACACCAGCCGCAGCAATGGTGCTTTCAATATCAGTACCCAAAACCCAACGTTCATCTATACATGGTTGTTTGTCAGCCATATCTATAAAGTCACCCCATTTTTAAAAATTGCCAAATCGCGGATCCCATTTTGCTCAGTTTTAGTTTTTATTTCACCGGATGCCACACTACGTATATATTCATACAATCTGTCAGCGAGGCCTTGAATGCCCTCGTTGCCATCGATAATTACGCCTGCGTCAAAGTCTACCCAGCCGGGTTTTTTCTTTGACAAGGGCGTATTGCTTGATATTTTTACTGTAGGGGCAGGCGAACCGAACGGGGTGCCCCTGCCCGTTGTAAAAAGTATAATATGT
>JAITVM010000228.1 GCA_031285815.1 Clostridiales bacterium
CCTTCTGGGGCCATTTCAAGTACATTGGCTTTTGCTTGTTCTTTTGACTCTACGTAAAAGCCTTCCATATTGCGGCGGGTTATAGCCTTTATGAGCTTCTCGGCCTGCAGTTCATATGTCCTTTTTAAAATATCCATAGAATTAATACCCCTCCAATATTTTCTATAAAACTAAGAATAAATTATAGCACAAATAGCATCATGGTGTAAGGCTATTTTTATTGTTTGCTTGAGGATAAACTTAAGGGGGGCAAAATCCGATATAGCTTATATATAAAACTATCATGCAATCGGGCAAAATTGACATAGATTATATAAATATTTCGATACAATATTTATTTAAGGGGACTATTTTTTAGGCTTACGTTGGAAAAGATAAAAATGAGGGCATGCCCGCAGGTATGGGCGGTTATTTAAGGGAACCGGTAGGCCCTTTTGTAATGTACAGATGTGTAGAGAGGTGGTTAATAAATGAGCCAAATTAAAAACGATTTTACAATAAACTTTTTGAATAGCCTACAGGCCTTTATTTACGTATCAGATATAGAGACTTGTGAAATTCTATTCATGAATGATAGCATGAAAAAAGAATTTGGGTTAACAGAAGAAGCCGTAGGGAAAATATGCTTTAATGTATTTAAAGGCTCAAAAGGGAAGAACTGTGATTTTTGTTATACTGAAAAAGGGTGTGGCGATAGCTTTACGCCATGCACTTGGGACGAATTTAATACTTACGCCAATAAATATTACAGGAACACAGATTCGTTTATGGAATGGGTTGACGGGAAGACAGCCCATATAAGGGAATCTTACGATGTTACGGCTGAATATAAAAATAAATCTGATTTAGATGAAGTAAAAAAAATAGCCCAAAATTATGACCGGGCTAAAGAGGATTTTTTTGAGAGGATGAGCAAAAATTTTAATTTGCCTATAAATACAATAATCGGCTTAACAAAGATTGCTTCCAGTTCATATGATTTATCTAAAATTCAAAACTGCCTAAAAAAAATATCCGATGAAGCAAAAAAGCTTTCCCAGATTACGACAAACGTGTTTGATATGGCAAAAATAGAAACAAATGGGTTCGCGCTTATAAAAGAGCCTTTTAGCATTGAGAATTTATTAATTAGCATTGCAAATAATATAAGCCCAAAATGTAGCGAAAAATCTCAAGTATTTCAGATTAAAATGGATATGGGGATGCCGGCATATTTTATTGGGGATGAAATGAGGATAGCACAGGTACTTAATAATTTTTTGAGCAATGCCGTAAAATTTACCCCAGATGGCGGAAAAATCCAATTAGAGGTTAATCAAATATCCTTATTGAATAATACATCAACTATTGAATTCTTGGTTAGCGATACAGGTTATGGCATATCAAAAAATCTACTGTTAAATATAGCTTCATTATTTGAAGAGGGGGACCCCGCACAAATAGGCAAGTATAAAGGTTTGGGCCTTGGGCTGCCCATATCTAAATCTATAGTAGGCAAAATGGGTGGCGAGCTACGGGTTTATTCTAACGAAGTTATTGGAAGTACATTTTGTTTTAGTATTAAATTAGAAGTTTTTGAAAGCAGGTTCTTTGAACGCAAACTGTCGCCCGGTATAAATATTAAAAATTTAAACGTATTATTAATTGACAATTCTATTGAAAACTGTGAATATTTTAGGAAGATAATGCGTGGCTTTAAAGTCGAATGCGATACAACAACGACGTATTTAGGCGTAGTAGACAAATTAGAGGAATCAAATGAAAATAATAAGCCATATAATATTGTTTTTATTGAAAAAGATGCTAACGATATGGATAGCTTGTCAATTGCAAAACTGATTAATGTTAAATTCCAAAATACGGCCGTAGTTATTTTGAAAACAAAAGATTCTGATGTGGAAAATTTTTTGGATTCGGGGTTTGTAAAATTTATTACAAAACCAATTTTCCCTTCATCTTTATTAGATATGATAAATGAAATTATTTCGATACCAAATAAGGGGCAATCCTTATATGTTGCCCGTAACTATAATTTTTCGCACAAGCATATTTTATTGGTTGAGGATGTAGATATAAACCAGGAAATTATTGCGAAAGCATTAAAGGATACAAAGGTAGGTATGTCATACGCGGAAAATGGGCTTATTGCGTTAGAAATGTTTAAGCAGGAGCCAGAAAAATATGATTTAATTTTAATGGATATCCACATGCCTGAAATGGACGGGTATGAAACCGCTAGGGCAATACGTGCTATTGATAACCCAAAATCTAGGGACATACCTATAATCGCATTAACTGCCAATGTTTTTCAGGAGGATATAGAAAAATGTTTGGAATCGGGGATGGATAGCCATATCCCTAAACCAGTTGAACTAGATGTATTGTTCGAAAAGCTTTTAGAGTTCATGCCGATTACAAGGCCCCATGATAACGATATGAAAATTTCTGATTTTATCGATGTTGAAGAGGCGCTTAAGAGGGTACGGGGAAACGAGAAGGTTTATAAAGCGCTACTCGGTAATTTTATGAAGAACAATAAGTTTGATATGCTGAAGAATGAACTGTTTAAAAATGATTTTGAAAAAGCTTTTAAAATAGCGCATTCTATTAAAGGGGCTGCGGCGAATTTATCTTTAATAGCTATTTATCAGATTGTAAATATAATTGAGCATGAAATTTTAGATGGGAGGAATACGGCAAACAGCGTAAAAGAGGCAGAAGAGGTTTTTGACAATACTATGAGGTGTATAGAAGCTTATTTGCTTTCATAAATAAAAAATTAAGGTGCCATGTTTATAAAACAGGGTGCCTTTTTTACTGTGTATAGGGGTACTTTTTCTATGCATGTGGGGGGCAATATACACAGCAAAAAAACATGCCTTTGTTTTTGTGGTTTTAAACCCAAAATTTTGAGGCTTGGGAAAGGAAAGCCCTTAACCATGCATGTTGTCGAAATATAACTTGGGCATATGTATAGCAGTTATAAAAATTTCCATGGGCCTAGTTGAAATTCTATAAATTTTGCTGTATAATTCATTTATTGTAAGTTGGGATTTGTTGTATATTTGAAACAATTAACAAATCTAAACTATAGGCTTACAAAATGCAGGGACATATAATTCAAGGAGGTAAATTTATGAAATTGTCTGTAAAAAAAGCTTTTGCGTTGGTAATGGCAGCAACATTAACATTTGCTATGACTGCTTGTGCAGGTACCGCAGACCCGGCACCATCATCCGAAGCAGCACCGGTGTCTGAAGAGGCACCAGCGTCTGAAGAGGCACCGGCTTCTGAAGAGGCGGCACCAGCTTCTGAAGATACTGGGGAAGTTAAGAGGATCGGCCTCTCTATGCCAACTAAAAGTTTGCAGCGTTGGAACCAAGACGGCGATAACATGAAAGCTGCTTTCGAAGCTGCAGGTTACGAGGTTGATTTACAGTATGGTGGCGAAAATGAAGTACCGGTTCAAGTTTCACAATTAGAAAATATGATAGCAGCCGACGTTGATATTTTAGTAGTTGCAGCAATTGACGGAGAATCTTTGTCAGAAGTTTTAGCAACAGCGAAAGAGAAAAACATACCAGTTATTTCTTATGACCGTTTGATTATGAATACAGACGCGGTTACTTATTATGCAACATTTGATAACTGGAAAGTTGGCACATTACAAGGCACATACCTTGAAGAAGCCCTTGACCTTAAAAATGCTGAAGGCCCATTTAATATCGAATTCTTTACCGGCGACCCAGGCGACAACAATATTAACTTCTTCTATGGCGGCGCTATGGAAGTATTACAGCCATATTTGGACAGTGGCAAATTAGTCTGCCCATCCAAGCAAACAGAGCAAAGTGTTGTAGCAACTGTTGCTTGGAGTTCTGAAAACTCTCAAAACCGTATGGATAACCTGATTTCTTCTAACGGCTATGGCCCTAGCGGGACAAAGCTTGACGCAGTTATGTGTTCAAATGACTCAACAGCACAAGGCGTAACTACAGCGTTAGTTAATGCAGGCTATACTGCAGAAAACATACCTCTTATAACTGGCCAAGACTGTGATGTTATTTCTGTTAAAAACATGATTGCTGGTACACAAGCGATGTCAGTTTTTAAAGATACCCGTACTTTGTCAGAGACAGTTGTTGAAATGGTTGACGCGATCCTTACTGGTAGCGAGCCTCCTATAAATGATACTGAAACTTATGACAATGGCACTGGCGTAATCCCATCGTTCCTTTGTGACCCGGTTTATGCATCTGTTGAAAACTACGAAGAATTATTAGTAGATACAGGATATTACACTGCAGACCAATTAGCAAACTAATTAATTATTAAATTTAATTAATTATTGAATTGTGGCCACCGCTTATTATTTTTAAGCGGTGGTTCTTGCAAAAACAGTTTTATTAATTTTATAGATCGGAAGAGC
>JAITVM010000013.1 GCA_031285815.1 Clostridiales bacterium
AAAATAAAAGCTTCCCGGCAATTTTTTGCCCCCGGCAAGTGCCCCGCATTTTTTTCCCGCCCTATACGCAGCTTTGTACTTGCTACAATTTTATCCAATATACTCATACCGTTACCCCCTTGGCCCTTTTATTGACAAATAAAAAAGCCCCCAGCAAAGCAAATGCTTTACCAAGGGCGAACAATTTATATACTCCGCGGTGCCACCTTGATTCACAGGAAAAAACCCGTGCCCTCTATAGGGTACTAACATACCCCCCGCAACTTACGCATGCGGTACGTCATGGAGTACTAAGCGTGATGCCACGCTTTTGGCCATGCCCTCAGCAGCCCATTTAACAATCTGCATTTCTACCCGGCTCTCAGCACCCCAGGCTCTCTGTACAGCGCATATATTGTTTTTATCCCTGCTTCAACGGTTTGAATCTTAATTTATAAAATTATAACCCCAAGCAAGTTTAATTGTCAAGTAATAGAATTTACCTATTTTGGGGTTTACTATGTATTTCTTTACCCATTCAATTTTAAGCAGGCTTAAATTTATTTTTCGGGCTTTTTTGAGCTTTTAATTATTGACAAAATTATTTTCTGTTGTAAAATCAAATAGTTAACCTAAATTTGAAAGGAAAAAATAATGAGGGATAGAAATAAAGACGAAAAAAAAGGGCGCAGGCCTATACTGAATACGCAGTTTTTAAAAAAGTATTCAAAAAACGAGGCCCCTAAAAAAACTATACGGGCTAAAAAAAATAACCCGGCCGAAGCAAAAATAGAAGAAGCGCCGGAAGAAACAAATTTGCAGCTGGAAGGCAGGAACGCCGTCCTGGAGGCACTAAATAACGATAAAGATATTGACAAAATATTTATAAAAAAATCTGATAGCGGCACTGTTGAAGGCACGCTAAAGGTTATATTTGCAAAAGCTAAAGACCGCGGCGTTGTTGTAATTGAGGCCGCTAAAGCCAAATTAGATGAAATGTCCCAATCTGGCAACCACCAAGGCGTAATTGCATTATGCCCGCCTATCGAATACGTAGAAATTTCTGTTATATTGGAAAACGCAAAAAATAAAAATGAAACCCCATTTGTGCTTGTGCTTG
The DNA here is from genome assembly GCA_031285815.1 of Clostridiales bacterium. Lineage (GTDB taxonomy): Bacteria > Bacillota > Clostridia > Lachnospirales > JAITVM01 > JAITVM01. The sequence continues at coordinate 1,100 of JAITVM010000013.1, forward strand.
ACGGCATTACAGACCCGCATAATGTTGGCGCAATAATACGTTCCTGCGACGCCTGCGGCGTCCACGGTGTAATAATACCAAAGAGGCGTGCCGCAACAATAACTGGCATTGTAAGCAAAACCTCAGCCGGAGCTATAGAACATGTCCCCATAGCTAAGGTTACAAATATTAATTCTGCCATAGAGGAATTAAAAGCCGCGGGGCTATGGGTAGGGTGTGCCGACCAGGATGGGCAAGTTTGCTACAACAGTAATTTAACGGGGCCTGTTGCTATCGTTATCGGAAACGAAGGCACAGGTGTAAGCAGGCTTGTAAAAGAGAATTGCGATTTTGTATCCAGTATCCCGATGTATGGAAAAATTGGCTCATTAAATGCATCAGTAGCGGCTTCCGTTATGATGTATGAAGTTATTAGGCAAAGAAATTTCATGGTTAAGTGAAAAAAAAGAAATTTCTTTTGATTGACGGCTATAATATTATCCATGCGTGGGATGAATTAAAAACAATTTCGGATTATTCATTGGAGGCCGCCCGGGACAATCTTACGGATATTTTATCTAATTATTGGGGATATGTAGATAAAGATATATTTCTTGTTTTTGATGCCTATAATGTCAAAGGGAATACAGGCAGTTACGAAAAGACCAAAAATATTCACGTTATTTTTACTAAGGAAGCGCAAACCGCTGATTCTTATATCGAATACTTTACAAAAGTAAACGCGAGAACCAGCGATATTTGTGTAGCCACTTCTGATTACATGGAGCAAATTGTTATACTAAACTATGGCGCATATAGGATAAGCGCCAATGATTTAAAACAGATGATAACTGAAGCCGAGCGGGATATGCGCGAAAATTATATCGAAAAAAAACCTATTAAAAACAACATGCTTTTTGATAATTTGGATGAACATACAAAAAAATTATTTGAAGAGATGATTCGTCGTAAGGAATGATAATTTGAGTAACCGGATAATTTATGAGCGCTATACAGATGAAGAAATTATTGGCTTTATCCAACAGGGTGAAGAATATGCTTCCGAATATATTATTGACAAATATAAGGATTTGGTAAAAATTAAAGCCCGGGCATATTTTATTATTGGCGCCGATAAAGAGGACCTTATTCAAGAAGGCATGATTGGGCTATTTAAAGCAATTAGGGATTTTGACCATAATAAAAAAGCCAGCTTCTTTTCATTTGCAGAGCTTTGCATAAATAGGCAGATAATTACGGCCATAAAATCGGCTACAAGGCAGAAACATATACCGCTTAATTCATATATTTCTTTAAATAAACAGGCTTTTGATTCTGATACAGAGCGGTCATATTTTGACTTGCTGGCAGACGAGAAAACTACAAACCCGGAAGATTTATTTATTGACCAGGAAGAGCGCGACTTTATTAAAAAAAATATCAATGGGGTTTTGAGCACCTTCGAATACTCTGTTTTGAATTTATATTTAAAGGACAAATCCTACTCAGAAATATCCAAAATTCTAGATAAAAGCGAAAAATCCATTGATAATGCCCTTCAAAGGGTTAGGAAAAAAATTGATAAGGTAATCAGCAAAAAAAATTGACTTGATACATATTTTATGATAGAATTTTTATGTTTCTAACCGCGTTAGGGGCATTTTGTTTACAAAATATTTCCCCGCGGTTATAAATTATTGTATTAAGGTGTTTGCCCGCTGCTATAGCTCAGTAGGTAGAGCGCTTCCTTGGTAAGGAAGAGGTTCACGAGTTCGATTCTCGTTAGCAGCTTCATAAGAAAGCCCCGCAAATCAAAATTTGCGGGGCTTTCTTATTTCAGTATGGGCCTAAAAATTCACTTTTTAGTTTTTCTCCATAAAAAAATTATTTTAGTAGAAATTTAGCTATGGCGACAAGTTTGACATAATGCCCCACCTGAATATTTGAGGTTCATTTGACCGGAAAGCCCCGGCGTTTCATCGGGTTGAATTTACCCATGTAGCCACAAAACATCCGGCCGTTGAGAGGATATCTTGGGCTCTAAACCAACAAATCACTATGTTCAGGGTGTTTGCTAAACCATTTTACGGCATAAGAGCAGACCGGGCTAATTTTTTTGTTGTTCAATATAACCTCAGAAACAAGTGCTTTCATTAGTTCATCAGCGATACCCTGCCCGCGTAAGGATTCATCAACAAAGGTATGGGTAACCGTAACCATACCGCCCGCATTTTCTGGAAACAGCACCTCGGCGAGTAGTTTACCTTGCCCGTCTTGTTTATAGATTCTATTACTTTCGATTGTAAAATTCATATTCATCACTCCAATCACTTTATTTTATTATAACACAGAATTACAAAAAAATTAGGGTAAACCTCCATAGCATATGGTAAAAGCAAGGCACACTATCAGCGCCACAAAAGCGCAATGCGCAATTCATCCCCAACCTTAGAGGTTGACGCGTCTGGATAAAATTTAGCCACCAAGTAGATACTAATATTTATATAATTTGACTATAAAG
>JAITVM010000076.1 GCA_031285815.1 Clostridiales bacterium
CCGCTTATGCACAGAAAAAACTGTACATAAGCGGGCTTTTACTTATATATAAACCCTAGTCTTCAAAAAAACCGCTATCCCCATCATCGCCACCATCTTCTTGCGGTACTGTATAATCGTAAAGCAAGCCAACATTAACCGGTGTTTCTTCAGCCTTTACATCAAGCGGCGAATTAACTGTTGTATACCCATCTTTACTGATTATAATTGTATGGTAGCCATAAACAATATCAGTTTCAACCGGGGTTAGCCCAATATATTGGTTATCGATATAAACATCCGCGCCTTCAGGCTGGCTTGTAATATAAACTTTCGACACCTTAACAGATTCCTTAAGCTCAAAGTTTTCGGTTTGGGATAAGGAGCTTAATATGACACGGCGCTCTACCGGGTGGTAACCTTCTTTTTCAACCTTAATAATATAGGACCCCAGCGGCAGCTCAATTGGCTCGTCAATGCTATAATATGCCCCATCCGCAGAGCCCCCTACATCAGATGAAATAAATACCCCCACATCAGGCACATTCGCTGTGATAGTTAACCTGGCATTCTTTTGTTCAACTGTGCCAAGGTCTACTAATTCATTTGCGCCTTCCCCAACGTTAACCTGTTGGGTAAAATCGTTTATATTGTCGCCGGTGACTTTTATATTATGGATGCCTTCCGGGACATCATAAGTATCCTTGGCCTCGCTTAGGTTTATAAAAATACCGGTACTATCTATTTCCAAAATACCATTAATAATGCCGGCTTTATTCTCTATAGTAATAGAGCCATGCCCTTTTATTAACTCTATATACACAACATTGCTCTGGTAGCCTTTTAAAGAAAGGGTATCAGCTGCCGTAACCCTGCCTATATCATAAGGCTCGCCTTTATTTACACTAATAATTTGGTTGGTATAGCCATAAACCTTATTGCCGACCCGTATAGAATTTTCGCTGTAATCAACAGTAACATTTGTGGCCGATTCCTGTTCCCATGATTCAGGGCTAATGCCTAATGAGATGATGTCCCCACTTTCCCCGTCATATTCCAAATCCACAACATCGCCTATGCTAATTTCGCTGGCACCCATAAAATTTCCCGATTTACTCCTTATTTCTGTCAAATTGGTAACCTTAAGTTCCAATATATTTGACGACGACATTTGGTAAAATTTTATATTTGGTATACCCATTTCTATAACCATCGCCCCATCAACAATTTCTTGGCCGGCTCCAGTTGGCCCGGCGCTTTCAGTAGGCGCCTCAGACGCTGGGGCTGTGCTTGTTTCCGCTTGCGGCTCTGCATTATTCGGTTCGCCCTTATTCCATACGCGCAAAATCATCATCATAGTCAAGATAAAAACAACAAACCCAACACAAATTGTTAACAGCAAAAATACCCTATATTGATATTTCTGTTCGCTACTTTTTTTCTCGCTTATCTTCGCCCGCGCCGTTTCCATATATTCTTCACTAGGCCTACGCTTAGGCTTAGGGCGCCCGGCTTCTGTACCTTCATCAAAGGGCGGCTCCGTATCTGCTAAATCATCATAATCTTCATATATGCGCTTTTTAATCGGCTTCTCATAAACTTCGTCATCTTCAAACTCAAAATCGTTAAAATCGTCATCCCGTTTCATATTTCACCTCATTATAATACACGTTCCGTTTAATACAGCAATATAATAAATATTACCATAGGCCGGCATTAAAATAAATTACAAACTAAAATGATTTTAATACGATTTAAGTTTTTAGTCAAATCCATTCAAATACAAAACCACTACAAATCAATTTCATCTATGTATTCCAGGTAGGCTTTATAGCCGTTTATAATATAATCCATTTTTTTTGCCATAGACACAGGGGCCCAGGTCCGCTTTTTAGAATAGTATTTATCGCATATTTTTAAATACCTGTTAGGAAAACTCATTAATGGGTATATTATTTTTAGCCCTTCTGTATATAAACCGGGGTTAATTTTTAAATATAGGCTTATGATTTCGTTTATTGATAAATGCACTTTCGGCAAATCTTTAATATAACGGTCAATAATATAAATTAAGTCAAAAATATGTGGGGCAACCCTAGCCTCGGAAAAGTCCCGGAAATAAAACCTGCCCTTATCTAAACATATATTTTCCTGCTTCAATAACAAATGGCATACTGAGTTGTTACCTGCCGCGTTTGACATTATCCCGGTAATATTAGTTTGCTTTAATAAACCAATGCTTTTTTGTATTTTATTTTTATAATAATCAAAATTCCTTATGTAATAAATATCAAAATCTGATAACCGCCTTTGTTGCTTAATTAATTTTTTAACCGCTTCAAACCTCTTGAACTTGTTTTCCAAATCTGAAATAATATCCGTTGCCAAATAAATTTTTTTAGACTTAAATTCTATATTAATAAGCCCTTTATGTAATTTTGCTATAGCTTCAACCGCATTGCTAAACCCAGGCGCATCTGAGAAATCGGAGTGCCTTAACTCTTTATGCCTTGTAATTGTATATAGGCCATCATCATTTAAGAAATACGGCCCCCCAGAAGCACTTAGTAGAAACCTATCCGTTTCAATATTAACAGAATTACTAACATGCTCTTTCATTTCATGCATGAACTCAATATTTTCTGGCTGGAGCAAGGATTTTGACAATTTATATAAGCCGCTGTCCGTATTTAATATATAATATGACTTTTTTTTAGCAAATGACGTTACATCTAAATCAAAGTTTTTAGCAATGTAATTAATATCCTCCAAAGTTTAACACCCCCGTTTATAGGGCAAGCCCAAGCTGGGTCTGCCATAACATATACTCTATAATTATGACACCCCGTTTATAATTATGTTTTATAGCGCTTCCTGCCTTTGCTAAAGTAAACACAAAATCAAAAACACCAAAATGCTTAGCTAGGCAAATGGTGTTTTTGATTTAATAATTTTAAATAAAATTTGAGCAGTGCGCATTAGGCCCGGCCTTTTCTACATACCGTTTCGCCAGCGCCATCAATAAGCTTTTTTTATTATAAAACGGGTATTTTAAAACCATCCCCATTAAATACTTAAGCACCCAGCCCATAAGCTTCCCTTCAGCAACCCCGTGTAAATCCCCGCCGTTTATGTCCAAATCCTTTAATGTAATTGGGGGGCCATTTAGCTTCACACTATCATAACCCCGGCTAAGTTTTTCAGCATAAGCCATATAGGGGCCACCCTCAGCTTCTGCTATAGACATATGCATGCCAACTGTAATTTCAAAATGTTCATAACCCGCTATGCCGGCCGCTTTCCTAATTGTATAGCCAAGGGCCGGCGTATGGAAAGCTTCCAGTACAAGCCGGGCTGAACGGGCCAAGGAGCTGCTTGCCTTAAGCGCCTTTAATAGGCTTTCGGTTTTATCCGGTGGGTAATTATAAAAAAACATAGCCAGCAGCCCGGTTAGGCCACCCCCACAAAGGGGGGCATACTTAACTATATTATCCATATTTTCTTTTATATACCCTGCTAAGCCTACATCTATATACGGGGCGAATTCAGCGAACAATTTAAATTTATCAAAATAGCGGCCTTGTATTGTTTTAAAAAATTCATCCCTAATACGTTCGGTGCTTAGGTTTTTTATTAAATGCGCATTTTCTATAGCCGACTTAATTGTTGGCGGCGAAATATCAAACCCAAGCTGCACAGAAAACCTAACGGCACGCAAAATCCGTAAAGCGTCCTCATTAAACCTTTGGCCCGGCTCCCCAACCGCTTTTATAATTTTCCTATTAATATCGCCTTGGCCATCAAATGGGTCAACAAAGCCAATTTGGGGGTGGTACGCAATTGCGTTCATTGTAAAATCCCGCCGGGCAAGGTCATTTTCTAAAGAGCATGTAAATTTAACATTAGACGGGCGGCGGTTATCTTTGTATTCGCCATCTATGCGGTAAGTAGTAACCTCGTAGCTTTTGTTGTTTACCCGCACAGTAACTGTGCCATGTTGGATGCCCGTGTCAATTGTTTTTTTAAATATAGATTTAACTTCATCTGGGGACGCGGATGTGGCCACATCAAAATCCTCCGGTTTTTTTTGAAGAATCATATCCCGGACGCACCCGCCTACCAAATAAGCCTCATAATTATTTTTGTTAAGCCCGTTTATAATATATATGGCCCCTTCATCTATTACATCAAACATCAAAAACACCCCTGGCAAATTCTCAAACAACCCATTAACACAAAACTTTTTCGTATAATTTAAATAGCCCCTTAAAGCCAAGCTCCAAATCGAACAAGCCGACAAGGTTATACCCTGCTTTTTCATAAAGCCCGCTGGCTGGGGTATTTTTATAATATGTATCAAGGCGTATAGTTTTAAACCCGTTGGAAACTGCATATTTATCTATACTGCACATTATAGCCCAGCCTATATTATTCCTTAAATACATAGGGTCAACCACCAATGTGTGGATAACCAAAACTTCGCTGCCTTTAAACCGCTTATCGAATGGGGCATTTTCATACTGGGCTGGCTGGTCGCTATTTAAAATTACCGAACCTACTATTTTATTTTCTATACTTTCATCAACCAGCACAAACAGGCTATTGCCCTTAATCCCATCCTCAGCTGTTTCGGCTACCGGGTAAACACCTTTTTTCCAATGTGAATAATTAATATTCTCTTCTAAATGCCCCGCCAGCCTATCATATATATCTATTACAATATCCAATTCTTCATATTTTGCCAACCTAAACATAGTCTGCCTTCCCGGCAATTTACGTGCATATATTAAAACAGGTGCCGCCAGAATATATGCAAAAGTATAAATTGCCTACATGATTTTGTCAAAAACAGCAAGAATACCCCCAACCTCTAAGGTGGTGGGGTATTCCACCACCATAATTATATACCGAAACTTAACTTCACGCAGTATATTCCGTATAATTTTTGAAAAATAGCTATGGAAATAATTACGTTATTTTGGTATCATATAATAAACTATTGGCATAAGGCATGCTAGGGCATTTATGGTTGCCGCGCATGTTTGTTGTTAATTTTTGAAACTGCCTAGTATAGAATAATTTTTGGAGGGATTTTTATGGGTAAGAGGTTTGAAAGTGCAGATTTTAAGGACTCTATGAAACTTCGGCTCGATTATAATAACATGTTTGAAGCTTTTGTGGGCAAACATGGTTTATCGGAAGGGTGCTTTAATGATATTGGCAACAAAATATCAAAAGCCAAAGAAGCAATGGCTGCAAAACGGGCCAGCGGCGGCATGGACTGGCGCGACCTTCCCCATTGCCAAGATGAAGTTGTCAAAGATATTTTAGATTATGTAAGCGGGGTAAAAGATAAATTTGAAGCATTTGTTGTTTTAGGCATAGGCGGTTCTGCTTTAGGCCCTATGGCGGTCCAGCAAGCGATACACTCCCCATTCTATAACGAGCTCCCACTTGAAAAACGTGGCGGCTACCCAAAATTTTATGTTGCCGACAACGTTGACCCAGAAAAATTATTTTATTTATTTGAAAATGTTGACCCTACAAAATGTTTGTTTAACGTAATCTCCAAATCCGGCAGTACCAGCGAAACAATGTCGCAGTTTATGATTATAAAAGCGCTCCTGGAAGAAAAGCTCGGCAAAGAAGAAGCTAAAGCCCATATAGTTTGCACTACCGATAAAGTTAACGGCAACTTAATCAAAATTGCCACAGAAGAAAATTATAAAACATTTATCCTGCCTTCAGGGGTAGGCGGCCGGTTTTCGGAGCTTACGCCGGTTGGCCTTTTGCCGGCTGCCATGTGTGGAATCGATATTGAGGAATTATTGGCAGGCGCCGCTTATATGGACGGGCTATGCAAAAATGATGATATATTTAAAAACCCTGGGTTTATGTTTGCTATTTTAAATTACTTGAGTTTGCAATCAGGAAAAAATATGGTTGTGCTTATGCCTTATGCCGATTCGCTTAAATATATCTCTGACTGGTTCGCACAGCTTTGGGCTGAATCCCTTGGGAAAAAATTTGACCTGGAGGGCAATGTTGTAAATGTA